>JANMRV010000833.1:0-5165 GCA_031388685.1 Planctomycetota bacterium | reverse complement strand
CTGCTGCAGGCCGAGGGCCTCACTCCAAGGCTCCTGTCGCTGGCCATTCAGCACGAGTACCAGACCAGCTACTACACCGACGCCCTCCACCTGCGCGAAGTCCCCCGACTTCTGGCGGAGTATCCAGGCCTGATGGACACGCTCCATCTGCACTCCGAGAACAAGCCCGCGGGGCCGATCCTGTTCTTCATGGCGTTCATCGAGCTCTTCGGACCCGGCGACGCGTCGGCGTACGCTAGCGCCTGCTGCATTGCGGTTCTCGCCGCACTGGTCGTCCCAGCGACGTTCCACATGGTTCGCGCGCTCACGCAGTCGCGCGAGGCCGCCTTTTGCGCCGCAGCGCTGACCGTGCTGTGCCCGGCGCTCGCCCTAGGACTGCCTGGGATGGACCAGCTCACTCCGCTGTTCACATGCCTGCTGATTTCGACGTGGACATGCGCCTTGCGGATGGACTCGCGCTCCGCGGCAATTGGTTTTGGCGCCAGCCTGGCCGTCGCGCTGTTCTTCTCGCCCCTGATCCTCGTGATCGGATTCTTCCTCTTTGGCCTGACCGTCCTTCACGTCGCACCACGAGCACAGCGCGAGGTACGCCTGAGGGCCGTGGCGCGGCAAGTCGCGCTTGCCATGCTGACGCTCGTTGGGCTTTACGTGGCTGCCTTTGCCCTCACGGGTTACGACGCGATCGCGGTCTTCCGCGAGATCCTGGGGAGCAAGCACGATTGGGATGCAAACCTCACGCGCCAGGAAATTCTCGGGCGGCCGTACTGGAAGGCAGTGATCTCCGACCCATGGGAGTTCGCGCTAGGAACCGGCTGGTTGATCGGCCTGCTCGCCTTGTTTCGCCTGCGGGATGCATTGCGAACGAGAACGGGCACATGGCTGATCGAGGTACTCGCACTGCTGCAGATCGCGATCATGCCGCAGCTGGGTTTCGTGCGCGGCGAATCCGCGCGACTGTGGCTGTTCCTCGTTCCACTCCTCGTACTTCCCGCGGGCATGGAACTCGCTCAGTGGACGGCACGGCGGCGTGCACTCGCGCTCGCCTGCCTGCTGTGCGTGCTCGTCACGATCTTCTTGAACATGCGCTTCAAGGGTTGAGGGAATTGCCGACGAATTCGCCAGCCCCATGCACACGGTGAATCGGCGGGCCGAGTGAGGCCGAGGCCCAATCCGCGCTTGCCCGCTGGGTGCCGAAGCTGGGCGCGGGGGCCCCAGCGTGGCCGAGCGGCGGCTTTCGACGTTGACAAGCGCCCAAAGCGCCCAGGAATAGGGCCGGACGCGAAGGTTCCGTTCGCGTCAGACCGCTGGGTTCCGCAACCAAAATCCGAGAGGCCGGCTTTCATGTCTTGGAAGTCGTGGGAGAATCGGCACCGATCCGGCGCTCGAAGGCAGAGGGTTTCCTCTTCGTCTCTCGCCAGCCCCTGGCGTCAACCGCTCTTGCTTCGTGTGCCTGGTTTCTTACCCAAGGAAAGCCAGTCATGAGATTCACGTCCTGTATGGCAACAGTTGCCCTCGCGGCGCTGTGCAGCGTCGCGCTCCCGTCAACGACTCTCGGCTTCGCTCCTGCACCCCAGTGGGCTGCGGGCACGACCCTACCGACTCCTCTCGCGCGCGGTTCCGGCGCGTGGTTCGCGGCGAACAATCGCTTCTATGTCTTGGGCGGCCGCCAGACGGACGTCGCCGGATCGGACTACCTCAGTCCGCAGGAGTACGACCCGGGCACGACCTCCTGGAGCACGAAGGCCGCGGTCTTCTCGAGCAATCAGGTCTGCAACATGGTCGTCGGCGTCCTGACCGATGCCGGCACTCCGTACATCTACTGCGTGGGCGGCTCTGCAGCCGGCGCTGCGACATCCTCAGCCGACCTGCGCCGCTACGATCCGGTCGCCGACGTGATCAGCGTCGTCACGACGGACCCCTGGCCGGGCACAACCGGCAACACACTTCCAGGCGGTGCGGTCGTCTACAACAACAAGCTCTACGTGATCGGCGGCTTCGTGATCTCCCCCGGTGCGATGACCGACAAGATCTGGCAGTACGATCCTGCCGCTGTCGCCGGCACGCGCTGGACCTTGAAGACTGCAGTGCTTCCCGTGCCCGTGGGCTACGTGCCGTGCGCGGTGGTGGGCAACAGCATCTGCATCAGCGGTGGCGCGATGTGGAACGGCACGACCTTGATCGATAGCACCGGCAGCTATGTCTACGATCCCAACGCGGACGTGATCACTACGGTGTCCCCGACTCCGCGCGCAACCGGCGAATGCAAGGGAGTCAACGCGAGTGGCAGATTGTGGGTGCTAGGCGGAGGCCGCGTTGCGCCCAATCCCAGCAATCAGGTCGATTCCTATCAGCTTGTCCCGAATGCGTGGTCGCTCGCGCCTTCCTTCGTGAATCCGCGCCGCAACTACGCCGCGGATGCCGATACGGTGACGGGCAACATCTACGTCGCGGGCGGATATGCGACGGCGGCGCCCTCGACTTTCTTCGAGATCTTCAGCGGACCAGGCATTTCCTGCGGCACCGTCGAGACGTACTGCACTGCGAAGCTCAACTCGCTCAGCTGCTTGCCGTCCATCAATGCTTTGGGCATGCCGAGTGCATCGTCCGGCTCGGGTTTCACGGTTTCGGCAAGCAACGTGATCAACAACAAGCCCGGCCTGATGCTGTACAGCAATAGCGGCCGCGCTGCGGTCGTGTTCCAAGGCGGTCTACGTTGCGTCAACGTCCCGCTCAAGCGCTCGGTGCCGCTCAACTCCGGCGGCAATGCACCGCCGAACGATTGCTCGGGTCTCTACGCAATCGATATGAACGCGTTCGCGATCGGCACGCTTGGCGGCACCCCGGCGGCGTACCTCACGGTTCCCAGCACCGTGATCAACGCGCAGTGTTGGGGCCGCGACCAAGGCTTCACCGCCCCGAACAACACGACGTTGTCGAACGCGGTGGAATACACGATCTGTCCGTGATCGACTGCCTGTGCGCATGAACGGCGGCTTGTGATCTGCCGTTCGCGCGCTGAGGATCGCTCGAGGCCGACTGTCCAGCGGATGGTCGGCCTCCGGCATGGAACGACTCCGCGCAACGCATTCCCTTCGCGCTCCCCCTAGATCCCATGAAGACACTTCCGACGTTCGTTCGCTCCCTGCTGGAATCGCTCGCGCCAGTCATCCTCTTGCTCGTCGCCGGTGTACCGGCCGCACACGCCCAGTCGAATCTCCTGATCAATGGCAACGCCGAAACCGGCAACCTCACCGGTTGGACGGATGCCATCGGCCATGGGTTCACGGTCAGCAGCACGCCCGCGTTCGTGCACGCGGGCTTGTTCAGCTTCACGCCGGGAGTTTTCGGCCCGACCGGGGCCTGGAATCACGAGTTGCGCCAGGACATCGACGTCTCGAGCCTTGCCGCAGCCATCGACGCGGGAAGCGTGACGGGCGTCTTCGCCGGATTCGGCCGCAGCAACGAAGCCGCGGGCAACGTTGACCCGGGCAGCGTCGTGCTCGAGTACCGCAGTGCCGGCGCAAGCGTGCTGCAAAGCTACGCGAGCGGAACCTTCTCACCCTTCAATGCCTGGGTGCCGCTGAACGACACGCGCCTGATTCCGGTCGGCGCGCGCACGGTGCGCCTGCGCCTGATCGGATCGCGAACGGTCGGAGCCTCGACCGATTGTTTCTTCGACGACCTGGTGTTCCGCGCCGGCTGCGGATCGAGCACCTACTGCACGGCGAAGCTCAACTCGCTGGGTTGCATGCCGTCGATCGCAGGCAGCGGCGCAGCGAGCGCATCGGCTGGTTCCGGCTTCACGATCAGCGCGGTCAACGTGATCAACAACAAGCCGGGGCTCCTGCTCTACACGAATACAGGTCGAGCCGCGGTCGTGTTCCAAGCGGGTCTGCGCTGCGTCAACGTTCCACTCAAACGATCGATCCCGCTCAACTCGGGCGGCCATCCTCCGCCGAACGATTGTTCGGGTGTCTACTCGCTCGACATGAACGCATTCGCGGTCGGTGCGCTCGGCGGCAGCCCCGCGGCCTACCTCAGCGTGCCTGGCACCGTGATCAACGCCCAATGCTGGGGCCGCGACAACGGGTTTACATCCCCGAACAACTCGACGTTGTCGAACGCACTGGAATTCACGATCTGTCCGTGATCGACTGTACCCGAGTCCGGCTGCCCCGGCGATTCGTATTCGACTCGCCCGGGGTGCTCGACTCCGCACCGAACTCCAACCCCGTGAAAGAACAAAAGATGAACTGCAAGACACTGATCCCCGCTCTCTGCCTCACTGCTCTCGTCAGCGCCGGCTGCTCGGGCACGCGTTCGGCCGGAGGTTACTACACGGTTCACGCCGAGAGCTTCCGCTTCTTCGGCTTGGCCATTCCCGGCGACGACCAGGCCGCGGCCGCCAAGCTGCAAGCCGAGAAGTACCCCGGCGCGACCGTCACGGACAGCGTTTCGACGCCCGCCGACTGGTCGTCCGTCTTCGGCGTGCTCAACAACCTCTTCGGCTTCAGCTTCACGACGATTTGCGGCCAGACGAAGTAGTCGCGCCCCCCAACAAGGGCTGACACACGACGGGCCGGCGGCATCGCAGCGATGCCGCCGGCCTGTGTGCGTTCTTGGACGAGCGGCGCTCGCTATCCTGCTTGGGTGCAGCTTTCGCATGAGCGTCCTTCCCCAAAGCGACTCGGCCGTGCGGCCGTCCCGTTGGTTGCAGGCGCGGCATTGATCGCAGTCCTCGCGCTCTTCATGGTGCTGCGCGTCGGCCCGGATCGCGAGCCCGCGGACCCGCCGCCTGCAGCGCTGGCGGATTCAGGCGCCACTAACGCGCTGCCGCCTGGACAACCGCCGGTCGCCGAAGCTGCGAGCACGCGCACCCCGCTGCCCGGCATCGGTGCAAGCTCGACGCAGGTTTCCGCGCGCCCGCGCGGTGTCGTGCTCGACGCACAAACGCGCGAGCCGCTGCCGGCCTATCGACTCGGCGTGTACTCGGTCAAGGACCGATCGAGCAAGGGCTTCTCGACGACGAGCGGCGCGAACGGTGCTTTTCAACTCGACTCGGAACTTCCGTTCGGCAAGTTGCGCTTCGAACTGATCGACGATCTCGGGCTGGCCTTCCGCAATCGCGAGTACATCACCAAGGAATTCGCGCCGGGCGCTACCGC
>JANMRV010000707.1:0-1427 GCA_031388685.1 Planctomycetota bacterium | reverse complement strand
TGGTGGTCGACTGCACGCCGGCGCAACTGGCGGCGAAGTCGCGCTACCACAACGCGGTTTCGCTCTCGATTCCGAGCGCGCAGCGCGAGAAGGTCGAGAAGAGCCTGAACGGCATGACGCAGGTTTCGAGCCTCGAAGCCGCGGGCGGATCCAACGGCCGTATCACACTGATCGCCTTCCCGCGCGGCGGAGCCTCGATCGTGGCCGAGATCGGCGCCAAGGCGCGCGACGAGCGCTGGGAAGTCGATGAGCTGCGCGTCGAATCCGGACGCCTCGACGAAGTTTTCCGTTCACTGACCGGCTTCGGCTCGGTCGCGTCCAACTAGGCCCATCGCGATGTCCAAAACGATCACATTGATGAAGCGCGAACTCGGCGGCTATTTCGCCACGCCGGTCGCCTACGTTTTCATGGTCATTTTCCTGCTCTTGAGCGGGATTTTGACCTTCTACATCGGCAACTTCTACGAGAACAGCCAGGCCGACCTGCAGGCGATGTTCTCCTTCCAGCCCTGGCTCTACCTGTTCCTGATCCCGGCGATTTCCATGCGCCTGTGGGCCGAGGAACGCAAGAGCGGCACGATCGAACTCTTGATGACGCTGCCGGTTTCGCTCGGCGAAACCGTGCTGGCGAAATTTTTGGCGGCCTGGCTCTTCGCCGGGATTTCCCTGCTCCTGACCTTCCCGCTGTGGATCACGGTCAACTTCCTCGGTGATCCCGACAACGGCGTGATCGTGGCGAGTTACATCGGCAGCTTCCTGATGGCCGGCGGATTCTTGGCCATCGGCGCCTGCATCTCGGCCACGACCAAGAACCAGGTGATCGCCTTCGTGCTGGCGGTCGCGCTCTCGTTCATGTTCGTGCTGGCGGGTTTCCCGGCGGTCCTGAACTTCTTCAAGCCCTGGGTCGGCCAGACCGTCGTCGACGCGATCGCCTCGCTCTCGTTCCTGACGCACTTCTACTCGATCACGAGCGGAGTCATCGACCTGCGCGACCTGGTCTTCTTCGGCTCGCTGATCGGTTGTTTCCTGTTCGCGAACGCGACCATCGTCGAGCTCAAAAAGGCTGACTAGGCCCATGAACAAACGCTATCTGACCCTCGGCGGCCTGGGCATCGCGGCCGCGCTTTTGATCTCGATCAACGTGTTCTCGAACGCGTCGCTGCGCTCGACGCGCTTCGACCTGACCGAGGACAAGCTCTACACGCTCTCGCCCGGCACGCTCGCGATCCTCTCCGAGGCGAAGGTCCCGGTGCAGGTGAAGTACTACGTGTCGCCGACCGACGAGTTGCCCTCGCAGTACAAGTCGCTGGAACGTGACGTCGTCGACCGGCTCAACGAACTCGAGGTCGCATCGCACTGGAAGCTCCAGTTCACGGTGCTCCACCTGAACCTCGAGAACCTCGTCGTGACACCCGAGGAGGAGGAGG
>JANMRV010000877.1:0-18339 GCA_031388685.1 Planctomycetota bacterium | reverse complement strand
GGCCGGAAATAGTTCGGAGTGGAGCCTGACTCCGTACGCTCACTTGACCCGGCGGCGGTCGAGTTCTTCGCGCAGGGAGTTTTCGAGGCTGGCGATCTCGGTGTCCATTTGCGCCAGGCGCGCGCGGTCGATTTCGCGTTGCATCGATTCCAGGCGCGCCTTCTCCCAGGAGATGTGGCGCAGGCGGTCGAGGCGTTGCTGCAGCTCGCCATAGTTGGAGAGCTCCTGATCGAGCAGGGCCTTCGACTTCACGACCATGTCGGAGAATTCGGCCGTCTCCTGGTCGTTCTTCTCGCTCGCCAGCTTTTGCGCGTCGGAGATCAGCTGGTCGAGCGAATCACCGCGGGCGTGCACGCTGCGGCGCAGGAACTCGGCGAACTGGGCGGCCAGGACCGCGCGGCGGTAGCCGTAGGTGGTCGCCTCGAAGCCGGCGCTGGCGCTCTTCCCGTAGACCGGGCTCGAGATCTCGCTCGCTTCCTCGCCACCGGGACTCGCCACGCCGTCCTTGTGGGGCGGCTTGAAGCGCACGTTCACTTTCGCGAGCGGTGCGTCCTGGTTCGCCAGATTTCCGACGCGCACGATCTCATAGAGCGCGGTGATCTGGTGGCCGGAGTTGATCTCGCCCGCATCGACCTTGTCGTTGCGGAAATCCTTGTCGGCGATGGCGCGATTTTCATATCCGAGCAGGCGATAGCTCTCGACCTGCGCCGGATCGAACTCGACTTGGATCTTCGCATCGCGAGCGATCGGCACCAAAGTCTGCAGCAGATTGTCCACCAGGACGTGTTTCACTTCCGCCGCATCGTCGACGTAGTTGCAAACCCCGTCGCCCTTGTCGGCGAGCTGCTCGAGCAGGTTGTCGTTGTGGTTGTTCATGCCCACACCGATCGTGTTCAAGTAGATGCCGGCCTTGCGCTGGCGCTCGACCCCTTGCGAGATCACGTTCGGATCGGTGATGCCTTCGTTGGCGACACCGTCGGTCAAGAGCACGACGCGGTTGATCGTGTTCTTCGAAATCGCGGCGAGCGCCTGCTCGTAACCCATGCGCAAGCCCGCTTCGGTGTTCGTGCCGCGATCGGGTTGCAGCGGATTGATCGCGCTCTCGATCAAGTCGCGCTTGGCCGCCGAAGTCATCGGCAGCATCAAACGCGAGTCGGAAGAAAAGGCGACGATCGAGATCGAATCGCGCGCGTCGAGCTGGCTGACCAGTTGGCGCATGGCGTGCTTGACGAGTTCGAGGCGATTCTGCTCCTTCATCGAGCCGGACACGTCGACCACCAGGGTCAACGCCAGCGGATCGCGTTCGTTCTTCTGGATTTCCTTGCCGCGAATGGCGACGCGCAACATCCACTTGTTCTCCGCGGGATTGGAGAAGCGGCTGGGCGCGAGTTCGGTCGCGATCGTGAAGGTGCCTTTGGTCGGCGGCGCGATGTCGGGCTTGAAGTAGTTGAGGAATTCCTCGGTGCGAATCTGCGCCTTTTCCGGCAGCTGGTTTTCGACGAGGTATTTGCGCGCGAGTGTGTAGCTCGCGGTGTCGACGTCCATCGAGAAAGTCGATTGACGATCGTTCGCCGTCCACTCGAAGGGGTTGTCACCCCAGAAGCGGAAGAACATGTCACGCGGCCGCTCGTTGGGGAGTCGACGGCAGGAGGCGATGATCTGTTCGACGCGCGCCTGGCGTTCTTCTGGAGTCCAATTGCGTCGTTGCCTGCGCGAGGCGTCGTCGCTCAATTCGTTCACCTTCCCTTCTTTGAAGCGATCGACGCGTTCGAAATCGGTTTGCGCTTCGAGCGAGACCTCGGTCCCGAGTTCAAAAATGTCGCCGGCCTCGGATTCAAAATCGAAGTTGTTGTCGGTCCGAGCCTTGTGGTCACCATCGCTACTGCCGTCGAGGAGCAGCGCCAACTTGCTTTCGCCGGCCGCGGGCGAAGCGGCGGCGAGTCCGGCAGGTAGGCCCCGTTCGGGCAGAGCAGCTCCCGAGCCCGCCGAGCGCGGGACTCCCGGACCCGCAGGTCCCGGTGTACCGCCGCCACCTCCGCGCAAACGGCGCGAAGCGAACGGAGGGGGGGAATTGTTGTGGTTGACTGCCCCTGTGCCAATCGGCGTGCCGCCAGGCACGCCAGCTGCTAGTTCATTCTTCTCGCCCTTTCCGAGATAGAACTCGTCGGAGCCGGACTGGCCGGCTGCTTGACCTGTGGGCTCGGGCAGGCCCGCCTGCGCGGTTGCAACATAGAGCTCGCGGAGGCTATCGGGATCCGGATTGAATTCGCCCGCCTCTTCAGCGAGCGCGACTTCGACCAGTTTGGAGTCTGCGGCAGGAGCCACCTGTCCCTTGCCTACGAACAATCCCGCGCTATCCGACGGAGCATTCGCCCCGTCAGTCGCGTTCACGTCCTTCAGCCCCGACGAGCGCAACGCGAGCGAGTCCTCACTCGCCTTGCGCAGCTGCGCTTGGACAAGTTCAACGCGCTTCTTCTCCGGAACAGAATCGCCCGGTCCCTTGTAGAGCCCCTTGTCCTGTTCCGCATTGGGCCTGCCCGCGGGAGCCGTGGGATTCGAACTCAGGTATCCAAGTCCCTTGAGCTTCGCCTGATCGCCACGACCGCCGGTGTAGCCGAGGGCCAAGCGAGAATCCGCTGCAACGGGCGCCGCTTCCGAAGCAGGCGGGGCCGACGCAGTGAATACGCCGCTCTCCACAGCCTGGCTCGACACATACGCGCGCCAGCCGAGGAACGAGCCACCGACCAGCGCCACGATCGAAGCCGCCGCGCGCAGCGAACTCGATTGATACCACGCGACCGGACGCCGCGCAGGCACCGGCCCCGCGATCATCTCCGCCGCCGCGCGCGTGACTTCGCTCGTCGCGCGATAGGAAAGCGTTTCATCCTTGCCCATCGCGTCTTTCACGAGCCCCACCGTCGCCGCAATGCGATCGCGTTCCTCGCGCAAAGCCGGATCGCGCGCCAGAGCGCCTTCGATCTCCGCGCGCTCCGCGGCATCGGCTTCGCCGAGCACGTACGCGCACAGCAGTTGATTCAAACGATCTTGTTCGCTGATTTGATGGTCACTCACGATCGCACTCCTTGGGCCGCATGCCCGCCTGCCACGATTCCTACTGCCGCACCCTGAACACTTCCGACTCGCGCCGATCCGAAGAGCGGCGAGAGTTCCTGACTGAGCGAACGCAGGCCGACGCTGACCAGCCAGCCGACCGTGCCGATTTTCTTGCCTGTGATCTC
Organism: Planctomycetota bacterium; assembly: GCA_031388685.1. Classification (GTDB taxonomy): domain Bacteria; phylum Planctomycetota; class UBA1135; order UBA1135; genus JADJQU01. The sequence goes on along the minus strand of JANMRV010000877.1, from coordinate 15,100 downwards.
GGCGATCTCGCGATAACTCTTGTCCGACAAGAGTCGCAGCACGAGCACCTCGCGCTGTTCCGCCGGTAATTTACTGAGACCGCGCTCGACCGCCGCGCGCGTGTCGTTCAATTCGAGCGCGCTTGTATGTTCTTGCGCCACATCGCGCTCGGCAGCTCGCTCTTCGCGATGCTTGCGGCGCTCTTCAGCTCGTATCGTGTCCATGGCTTGATTCCTCACCACCTTGTGCAACCAGGAAGACATGAGCTGCCGCTCCGCTGCGGCATCGCCTCTGACTTCCGCGGGTAATTCCAAAGGTCGCTGCACCAACTTCATGAACGCTTCCTGGACGACGTCCTCGTGGGATCCGTTCGCTCCGACCAAGGAGCGCGCGTGTCGCAACAAAGCCGACTGGTGGCGCGCGATCAGGGTCGAGAGGGCGTGGGAATCTCCGCGCTGGAAGGCGTCGAGGAGCTGTCCGTCTGAGGGTTCGTCCATGGGTCGGTTTGCAGCTTCAGGGGGTGCAACGGAGGCGCGCGCGAGCTTCTTGGGATTAGCAGAAGAAATTCGCGCGGTTGCGCCGGGGGGAGCTTCGGCCCATCATCCCTGCCCGTGAGCAAGAATTTCGACCCCAATGCGGCCGCCGGCGCGGACGCGGGCCTTTACGGCCTTTCGACACCCCTCGACGAGGCCGCCGTGGTGGTCATCGGCGTGCCCTTCGACGCGACCGCCTCCTATAGAAAGGGGGCGGCGCGCGGACCGCGCGCGATTTTGCGCGCCAGCCTGCAAGTCGACCTTTTTGACCTGGCGACCGGCCGGCCGTACGAGGCCGGGATCGCCATGCAGGATATCGACGAGCGCGTCGACGCCTGGAACGCGGAAGCGGGCGGGCTTGCGGATCAGGTGATCGCCGTCGGCGGCGAGGTTGGAGGGAATGCGGAGTTGAAGCGAGCGCTCGCTCGCGTCAATGCGATCGGCGCGGAGGTCAACAAGTTCGTCCATGCGAAGACGCGCTCCGTCCTCGAGCGCGGTCGCCTGCCCGCGATCGTCGGCGGTGATCACTCCACGCCCTTTGGAGCGATCCAGGCCTGCGCGGAAAAGTATCCGGGCCTGGGAGTGCTGCACTTCGATGCCCACGCGGACCTGCGCGTCGCCTACGAAGGCTTCGAATGGTCGCACGCGTCGATCATGGACAACGTGACGCGGAAAATTCCTGGCGTCGCGAAGCTCGTGCAAGTCGGCGTCCGCGATTTCTGCGAGCAGGAGTACGACGCGATCCGCAACTCGAGCGCGCGCATCAGGACGATGTTCGATCGCGAGTGGGCCGCGGCGCGATTTGATGGTGTCAATGTGCGCAACCTCGTGCGCGAGCACTTGGCGTATCTGCCCGAGAACGTGTTCGTCAGCTTCGATGTCGACGGCTTGGAGCCGGCGATGTGCCCGAGCACAGGTACGCCGGTGCCGGGTGGCTTGACGTGGCGCGAGGCGAATCTGTGGCTCGATGAACTCGCGAAGAGTGGCCGGCGGGTCGTCGGCTTGGACTTGAATGAAGTCAGCCCGGGCGACGCGAGTGACGACGAGGACGCCTGGGACGCGATCGTCGGCGCGCGTTTGTTGTATCGGATGATCGCGACGGCACTGGCGACGCGCTGACTTTCGCTTGCCTTGACGATCGCCGTCCGCCGCGGTTGAGCTCCGCCTCAAATTCCTCCAGCGAGGGCAGGCTGCCCTTGAGAGCTCCGCGTTCCCGCCGCGGGTTCGCGGTGCCCAAGAAGTCGAATGGGTACGGATCCTTGGAAACCTGCGCGGCAATGTCCGACTCCGCCTGCGGCAATGTAACCTTGAAGTCCGTGAGGGCCTTGCCGTGGCGCTTGTGGGCGCGGCTATCGATCTGCGACTCGAGCAGGCTTCGACTCCAACCGTGCTCTAGGGTCTGTAGGATGTACCACTCGCGAATTTCGGGCGCCTTCGCGCGCTGCAGCAGCCGGATGACGTGGCCCCGGGGCAATTGTGAAACAAGCTGTTTCACTATTTGCCTGTCCGTATCAGCTATCGGGATCGAACGTGCCCGCGCGACCTGTGCATGACGCCGGTCCCGAGTCACAACTTCACTCGATCGGAAGCCGGTGCACTCGCACTCCGGCATCGTCGATGGTCACGATCGCGCCCGAACGCAGATCGGCCTCCGCGGCGCGGGTCGCGCCAACGATGAGGGACGCGATTCGCGACGCGTCAACCGAGCTGACCCGCAGATTGATCAAGGACGGCTGTGTCGCGCCGCTGAGCGCGAGGATTGCGGTGAAGTCTTGATCGTGACTGATCAAGAACGCTCCCCGTTACGCCGCGGCTCGAATGACCTCTACGTCCGGCGCGCGCGGATTCATCAGTTCAGGCACGCGGGCGATGTCGAATCCGGCCGCGCGCAGTTGCCCGACGACCAAACTCGAAACGTTGACGTCGGCAAGGAATCTCACGCGGCCGAGGTCAGGTCGACAGTGCGCCCGGATGCGAGCCAAGCAGCGTAGCGCAGGCAGTCGGCGATATCGTCCGGCTCAAGCTCGGGGAATTCGGCAATCAGTTCGGCGCTGGACTTGCCCGCGGCCAAATGCTTGAGCACCAGTGCCACCGTGATCCGCAGCCCACGAATGCAAGGCAGTCCGTTGCAGACCTCCGGGTCAGCCGTGATCCGCGGGAGCTGGTTGCCCATGCCGATAGCATAGCCCCGATCAGCCATGAGCGGTCGGTCGCTATTCACACTTCAACGACTCGCCGGAACGTCCCTGACGGCCACAAATCTCGAAATTCCGCCGGCTTTGGAGCCGCTTTCGTTGCGCGACCGTCGCCGCGGGGCCTGAGCGGCGGCTGGGTAGCGCCCCCGCAGTGCACAAGAGATCGCCGACGATGTTCCGCCACCTGTCGACTCTCTTCTTGCTCCTCGCCCAACACGAACTGGCACCGCAGTCCCAGGACGCGGGCGGGCTGCTCAGGCTCATCGGCGATCCTGTGCTGCGCATCGACGGCGAGGAGATCAGCTCCGAGGAGGACTCGCGCGGGCTGATCGACAGCTTCAGGGCGCGCTTGGCGACGACCTTCGCGGGCGATCAACCGATCGAAGGATCGGCCGCGCGGCGCGGGATCGAGCTTCCTCGGGTTCCCGGCGTTCGGACCCCGATCCAGCCCCGAGGATTTTCGAGATTCTGCTCGTACCTGGGGGGAGGGTAACTTCGCCCAGGTTGCACACACCAGAGTGAGCTGCAAAATCCGCGCAGCGCCAATTCACAAGTCCTACGAGTAGCCAAGCGCTGCTCCAAGAGACCCCATGCCTCGCATTGGGTTGGCACATCTTTCGCTCGGTGGCAAGTTACTGCTCGCGCTCCTCATGGTCGTGCTCGTGTGCAGAGAGACAGGCACTTCGGGTTCCCATTCCGTGGCCGGGCGCGCGATTATTCTTGAGACCTGTCCTGATGAGGTTCGGTGAAACGGCTCGGACGTGTTGGAGACCTTTGCCGACCACACGCGCGCGCCGCGGGCGCGCGAGTGACGCGTCAAAGTTCCGCCGTCGGCTACTTGCGCCTGTAGAACAAGTCGAATTCCGTCGTCCAGTTCGCGCCGCGGTCATCCGACACTTCGCCCCATTGGCGCACGCCTTCGGCGCCGAGGTCGAAGAAGCGCATGCGATGTAGCCGCTGCTTGCCGTCGGCATCGAGTTGGTCGCTGGTCAAGCTCATGCACTTGTCCGCGAATGTACCGGCGTAAAATGTTTCGACACCGGAATCATCGATCCAGTGCTGCCGCCATTCCTTTTTCTTCGGGTCGTAGACGTTGAAACTCTTGCCGTCGCTTCCGCCGGCGCTCGTCCAATTCTCGAGCAGCGCAAAGCCACCGAGGATCTTTTCGATCCGACTCGTCCCCGCCTGCGCGCCGGCCGGAGTGACGACGTTCCATTCCCCGATCCAGAAATCGAATTGACGCGCTTCAGCGGGCGGTTCGAACTTTTTCGGCGCGAGGCTTTGCACTTTGGCGAGCGCGGCAGCATAACGATCGCTCGAGCGCAACGAGGCAATGTCGGGATCGTTTGCCAAAGCATTCTTGTCGCTAAAGCCCGCTTCGATCGCGCCGTCCAACTCGTCGAGCGCCGCTTCGGTCTCACCCTGCAGCGCCAACGCGCAGGCGATGTCGTAACGCGCGATCGGCAGGGCCGGACCGGACTTCACATGCTCGAAGGCTTCGATCGCTTCGGGGTATTTGCGCAGCGCCATGCGGCAGTGCGCGAGTTGCATCCACGCGCGTGTCTGCTGCGGCTCGAGTTCGAGCAAGCGCTCGTAGGCCCCCTCGGCCGTCGACCAATCCTTCGCGCGGAACGCTGCGTCGGCCGCCGCTGCCAATTCGTTGGGCGTCGGCGCGGGCGTTTGCAGCCCGGCGGGAACATGGAGCTTTGCCGAGCCGCCCGGTTCCGACGCCCCCTCCGAAGATGAAGCACAACCGGCGGCGGCGATCAGCAGCAATGTCGACAACCAGCTTGAACAAAAGGCGCGACGCATGAAACCTCTGAAGAATCTTGAACGAGACGGCGATGCGTGCCGCAACTTGCGACCTGCGCGATGAACGGGGAGCTGAGCATGCCCATCCGACATCGCGATGCCAGCGTACGGCCCGGTGTTTACCCAAGACCAACTGGCCTGCTCGATCGATCAGGTCTTGTCAGCGGAATCCTCGTAGAACGTGAATCCCGTTCCTGGCGGATTCACGCCCTCGAAGGACGGAATCTCGCGCAGACTTTCCAGGTAGATCATCGGCGAATTGTCGCGCGGGTTTCGGACGTTACCGACCAGAGCAGGGTCGCTGCGCACGAGCTCCACGGCCGCGATTTCGGCGGCCTCAGGGTCTTGCGCTTCAACCCAACGAGTCGTGTAGAAGCCAAAGACACGCGGCGCGCCGCCGACGCGGGCCAGCAAAAAATTCTCCCCATGCAGCCGCACCTGGAATTTCTTGAGCGTCGGTGTGTCCATTTGGGAGGATTCTACCGAGCCGGCGGAACACGCGTGTTTGCGCGCATGCCGGCCGTGTTGACAACCGGTTGACAGATCCAGCTTCCCCGCCGACTAGGCTTGGGGCGCTGAACACCCGTCGCATCCGGCCGCCGTCCGCGTCGCTCGAGCGTCTTGCGCTCGGCCTGGGGCTCGCGTCGGCGCTGTGCCTGGCGGTGGCGGCTTTTGTCGTGTTCTCCAATCCGCGCGGAGCGGCGTGGAGTCATATCGACGATCTGTGCACGCGCGCGAAACGCAATGTGCGCGATGTCTGGGACTCGATACTCGTGATCGATCCGTCGCTCGGCGATGAAGCGCGCTTCCTCGATCCAGCGGCGGAGCTGGTCGAACTGGATCCCTCGAGCGAGATCGACGCCACTTCGCCGCCCTCAGCCTTGCCCGCGGATCCGATCGACGACAAGTCGGTCTTCGAAGTGCTGCTTTCGGAATCCGAGCGTGTCGAGCTCACCGGGGGCCGCATGCGCGATGCGCTCTCCCTGGCTTCGGAAGCGTGCATGAAGCAAGCGCCCGCGGGTCGCCTAGCGCTCGCTCGCTTGCGAACGATCCAACTTGGCGCGAGCCTGGACGATCGCGCGATCGTCGCGGAGCACTGGAACGCGGCGGCGAAGGAGATCGATCCGGCGTTTTCGAGCGGCGATACGTCGACTCTACTGTTGTGCGCGCTCGCAGCACTGCCGAAGCTCGATCCAGAGCTTGCTCGAACAACTGTCGACCAAATCGAGTCACTGTGGACCGCCAACAAGTTGATTCTGCCCAGCGCGGAACGGCGTTTCGAAAGAGTCGACGATTCCCAATTCGGTTCGCGCGCTGTGTATCGCACGGATGCGCGCGAAACGGCGCTGCGCGAGCGATTTCTCGCGTATGCCAGCAACGAAACGGCACTGCAGCAACGATTTGCGACGCTCGACGCGGCGTGGAGACGGCGTGCCTTCGCCGACATGGGCTGCTTGCCGACGTCCGGTCAAATTTCGCGCGAGCGCTGGACGCTCTCGCCCACTGCCCTGGGTCTGATCGCGGAGCGCGAAAACTCCGCGAGCCGGCGCGTGATGCAGTACACGGCGCAATCCACGCTCGAGGACGCGATGAAGTCAGGCGTGGTCGCACAGGACGCGCTGCCCGGGCGCTTCAACCTCGATCTCAGCGGCGAGAATGTTCAGCTCGGCGAGCGTGTCGGTACTTCGTTCGAACTCGATCGCGCTTTCCCGCGCGCGACGCTGCGCCATCCCGATCTCGAAAGTGCTTTGAGCGAAGTCGAGTCGCGCACGCTCTGGCTGCGCGCGGGTCTCTTGGTGCTCGCTGTCTTCGTCGCCGGCGCAGCTTTCGCGACCCATCACGCATTGCGGCGTGAGCGCCGGCTTGCCGAGGCACGATCGACTTTCGTCGCCAATGTCAGCCACGAATTGCGCACGCCACTCGCGGCGCTGTTGCTGATGGCGGAAAATCTCGAAAGCGGTCGCGCGGGCAGCGATCCCACGCGTTATCACGCATTGATCAAGCGCGAAGTGTTGCGCCTGCGCCGGCTCGTCGAGGACGCGCTCGATTTTTCGCGCCTCGAGCGCGGCAAACGCTTCCAGACGCACGTCGAGGACGTCGATCTCAAGCTCTGGTTCGACGGGCTGTGCCTCGACGGTCGCGAACTCACGGCGCGGGCCGGCTTCGAACTCGAATGCTCGTCGACGATCGACGCGCAGCACGCTTCCTTCGACGGCGAGGCCTTGCGACGCGCCGCGCTCAACCTGATCGACAACGCGGTCCGGCATTCCGGCTCGCGCGAGATTGCGCTCGCACTCGAAGTGACCGCGGCGCGCCTAGCCTTGTCCGTGAGCGACCATGGCCGCGGCATTCCGCCCCGCCAGCGCGAAGCGGTCTTCGAACCGTTCCTGCGCTTGGCCGGCTCCGAGCATACGACCGGCGCGGGCCTCGGCCTTGCGATCGTGCGCGAGATCGCAGTCGCGCACGGTGGTAGTGTGCGCGTGCGCGACCTGGAAACCGGTCCTGGCGCCGTGTTCGCGATCGAAATTCCCTTGGCACAATCCAGCGTCGACGAAGGAGCCGTGGCTACGTGAGAAAGGATTTGCGTGTCCTGGTGGTCGAAGACGAAGAGCCGCTGCGCATGGCGCTGGTCGATGCGCTGCGCGGCGAGGGCATGAACGTGCTCGAAGCCGGCGACGGCGAGAGCGGGCTGCAGCTTGCCCTGCGCGAAGCGCCCGATCTCGTGTTGCTCGATCTGATGTTGCCCAAGCGCGACGGTTTTTCCGTGTTGCGCGCGATTCGCCAGGATCGCCTGCAGTCCTCCGTGATCATCCTTTCCGCGCGCGGCGAGGAATGGGATCGCGTGCAGGGCTTCGAATACGGCGCCGACGATTACGTGGTCAAGCCGTTCTCGACGCGCGAACTTCTACTGCGCATCCAAGCCGTGCTGCGGCGCGCCGACGGCGAAGCGCCGGGCATCGAAGTGCCCGCGGGCAAGGTGCGCATCGGTTCGGTGTCGGTCGATTTCGCGGGCTATTGCGTCGAGCGCGGTTCGCGACGCGAAGGCCTTTCGCGGCGCGAATTGGATCTCTTGCGCTACTTCCTCGCGCATCCCGGGCAAGTGCTCGATCGCAAGAAATTGCTCGACGACGTCTGGGGTAGCGACGAATTTCCGACGACGCGCACGGTCGACATGCACGTGCTCAAACTGCGCAAGAAACTCGAGGACGATCCGCAGTCGCCGCGCCTGATCCAGACCGTGCACGGAGTCGGGTATCGCTTCGAGCAACACGGCTGAAGCCCGATCCGTTGACGACTCGTTGACATCTCGATATCCGCGGCATGACAAGTTTTCCGCGCGCCGGTCGACCATGGACGGCGAAGGGGCTGGAGTCTGCGAAGTGCAGCCTGACAGCCGAAGGGAAGAGAAACATGAAAACAAACTTGCTGTGTATCGTTGCTCTGGCCGGATTGACGCTCGCCACGCTTTCGCCGTGCGCCCGCGCCGTCGCGCAGGAGACTCCTGCGGCCCAATCGGCTGCGCCCGCGCTGAGTCAGGACGTGATCTGGTGGGGGCGTACACGCCAGGAGGACGGCAGTGTGGCCGAGGAACCGCTGAGCCCGACACTGGCGAAGGATCTGCGCAAGAAACTGGCCAGCGTCCAGGTCGCCTTGGAAGTCGAGCGCAACTTCGACGAGGCTCTGCGCGAGCTCCGCTTCCTCAGCCTCTCGGCTTCCCGCCGCGGCTATGCCGAGCGCAAGGACCTCGTGATCGAACTTGCGCTCGCGCGCGCGGGGGTGCTCTCGAAGCTCGGCCAGAACGAATTGGCGATCGAGACCCTTGACCACGTTTTCAGAAGGTCGATGTATAGCCTCGACATTTCGAACCTGATCTTCGTTTCTGTGGGCGCTGAGGAGCTGCAAATCAACGAGGCGGCAGGCAAGGACCCGCGCGTCATCAGCCTGCGCGCTCAACTGCAATCTCAGTCGAAGGCCGCGCCGCGGTTCGGGGACGACAAGATCGCGTCGATCGTCGCCAGCGCGATTCAGATTGGGGACATAAATCGGACTCGCGACCTGGGTGAACGTGCACTCCCGACACTCCAACTGATGGCGGCGGAGGACTTCGATTCGCTGACGCAGTCGAATATGGATCCGCTGAAGCACATGCTTGGGATCTCACTGTCGGCCACGGCCGAGTTCATCCGCAAGCACTTCGACGACGGCGGCGCGCTGTGGAAGACGCGCATCCTGCGCTTGATGCGCGAGGAAGGAGTGCTGCAGTCCTCCTACTTTGGCTCCGACGGTGACCGCAGCTTCCTGCGCACACCGGAGTGGCTTCCAGTCGTCGAACGATTGATCGAAGAGCCGACGACCGCTCGTGAATCCATGGGCTACGCATGCGCTCTGGCCAGGTTCGATCTGCTGTCGCCCGCGCTCCAGCGCTCGCTCGTGCGCCTCTTGTGCTCCGCCGATGCAGCGATGGCGCAATACGTGCAGCAGTCCTTCCAGGAGATCAGCGGACGGGCCTCACTGCTGCCCGTCTTCGCGGGTGCGCTCGCCAGTCCGCACGCCGGAGTCCGGGCATTCGCCGCTGAGCAATTGCTGCGCTACAACTCCAGCCCCGATCTGATCGCAGCAAGCTCCCACGCGGATCCCAAGGTGCGAATCGTGGTCGCCAAGGCACTGAGGACTCACGCGGTCTACAGCAAACAGACTGGGAGAGTTGATGGCGCTTTGGTTCCAGAGATCAGCGAGAGCGACCGTGCGGTATTGGCGAAGCTCGCAACCGACGCGGTGGTTGAAGTTCGAGCGGAGGCTGCAACTTCGATCGCATCGCTGTCGCAACCCCTCGGCGACGAGGTCTACTCGAAGCTTGTCAACGATGCGGACCCGCGCGTTCGCGCGAGCATGCTCTATGCCAAGCTGCCCATCGAGTTGAAAGTCCGGCTCGCCGCGAGCCTGGCCACGGACAAGGACGTGACCGTGCTCGATCGCTTCGATCTGTTCTTGTTCGACCTGCTCCAAGCCCTTTCGAACAAGGATGGGGGGACGCTGGACGTACGCTATGTCCCCGTGATCGACGCACGCATCCGCAATTCCGCGCGCGAATTCAATTGGCTGCGCGGCGATTCGAGGAGAGTTGCAGACTATGTCTCGCCGAGCCGCGAAGGCCTGCAAGTGATCCTGGGCTGGTGCCTCGAGAATCGATGTCCCCATGCGACGTCGGTCCTGCTGAACAGGATTACGTCGCAATGCCCTACTGGGGATACGAGCGCGCCGTACACACGCCCCAGTCAGTCGGCGCAGGCGTTCGGACTTCCGTTCACGCCCGCTCAGTTCAGGCAGTTCTTCGAGAAAGTGGCCGCCGTCGATCGCAACGGCTTGTCTCGGCTGACTCAGGCATTGACGAACTTGCAAGACGACCTCTCGGTACAGTTCCTGCCGATCGCGGAGGATCAAAAGCAGCCGCGTCATGTGCGAACGATGGCACTGCGGATTGCCGCCGGCACGGCCAAGCCGTCGATCGTGCCGACCGTGCTGAACGTGCTCCGCGACGAACGCGAGCCGGCGAGCTACGCCAGCAGCGACACGCTCGTGGCAATTGCCGGGACGGCCTATGTTCTCGATGGCGATTCGGCCGCGCAGGTCCTGGCGCAAGCCCTTTCACCAACCGGGAAGATCCCGTTGGACGCGTTCAATGCGTTCGCCGCAGGCTATGTGCTGCAGAACAAGCTCAGTGCGAAGGACTCCGACGCAATCCTCGCGCTCTGGGCGGACAAGCAATCGGTGTGGGATGCAGTCATAGACGCAGCGCTCGATCAGGTTGCCACGCGACCGCGCGCGGCCCAGGGAGATTGGCTGTTGCGCGGCTTGCGCGACAACGAGCACTTCGTACACACGTTGACGCTGATCGGCGAATCCCGCGATCCAAGTTATTTGCCGGCCCTGAAAAGCATGCTCGGCTCCGACTACGCACTCGAAAGGTTCAAGAAGGATCCCTTCAACTCACGCGCCATGGTCATCAATTGCCTGACGCGCTACTTCGACGACGCGGCGGCGGAGATTTTGCTGGAGACTGCGGGCTCGACCGCAGATTCAAACCTGCGCAACGCCGCGTTCGCTGGGCTGGAGACGATCCGCAAGTACCGCGCTGAGAAGGGCCGCTGGGAGGAATCGCGCACCTCGAAGGAAGCGACGGCGTCCGCAGTGAAGGAGCTCGTGCTGCTGCTCGACGACACCAACCCCGCCGTGCGCGCCCAGGCCGCGCGCGGACTCGGCACCCTGCACGCCCTCGAGCAGATGCCCCGGCTCGTGCGCTTACTCAAGGACTCCGACGAGAGCGTGCGCAAGGCGGCGAGCGAAGCGCTGGGAGTGCTCAACGCTCCCACGAAGCAGGACTGACGTCGGCGTCTGATACCTGACCAGCCGGCCTCCTCCAACGGAAGAGGCCGGCTGGTTGGACATCCGTCGCCGTCCCAGCTTTGGAAATGTCGCGCTGAGACGGCGTAACCCGCGGCTTCCGCCACGAGGAAATCGCCATGACCGAACCCGAAGCACTGCCTCCCCAAGATCCGGCCCAGATTCCTGCGATCGAACAGATGGCGGAGCACGAACCTTGGCCGTTCGAACCGCCGACGAGCGAAATTCAGGCCGCGATTCCTCCCCCGCCTCCGGCACTCTTGAGCGCGCCGCAGCCGGTTCCCCAAGCCGCGCCGGTGCCGCCGCCCTACTCGCCCTCGCCCAAGCCTTCCCCCGCGGCACCGCTGCCGCCGCCTTTCTCGCCGCCGCCGCGCACTCCGGAACCGGTGCCGTACGAGCCTGAACCTCCCACCGCGCCGCCGACTCCGCCGTACGTTCCTCCCGTGGGCGGCGTGACTCCGACCCCGGGCGCGATGCCGCCGTCGAACGGTTCCGGCTGGGCGACAGCCGCGCACCTGACGAGCCTCGCCGGTCTCGGCTTCTCCTGTCTCCTGATCGGCCTCGTCGGGCCGCTGATCGTCTGGCTGGCCAAGAAGGACGACGATCCCGAAGCCGACTGGCACGGCAAGGAGTCGCTCAACTTCCAGATCAACATGCTGATCCTGTGGGTCGTGGCCTGGCCGCTGTATTGCCTGTGCTGCCTCGGCATGGTCATCCACCTTTTGCAGCCGATCTACATCATCGTCATGGTCCTGATCGCCTCGATCAAAGCCGCGAACGGCAAGCGCTGGCAGTATCCGTTCACGATGCGGCTCTTGAACGACTGAAGCGCGCGCTAGGATCTGACGCGTGACCCGCGTCGAGCATCCTTTGATTGGCATCAACGGTGTCGCCACTCCCGGCGACACCCCGAAGGTTTCGCTCGCCTATCGCTACGCCGACGCCGTGCTCAAGGCCGGCGGAATTCCAGTGGTCCTGGCGCCCGTCGGCGGACCGAGCGATGTGGCGCGCGTGCTCGGCGAACTCGACGGACTTTTGCTCTCCGGCGGCGACGACTTCGACATGGAGCGGCTGGGCCTGGGCACGACGCATCCGAAGGCCGAGCGCACGCCGGGAGCGAAGCAAGACTTCGACGTGCTGCTGGCCCGCGCGGCACTCGAGCGGCGCATGCCCGTGCTCGGCATTTGCTACGGCATGCAACTCCTGGCCCTGGTCGAGGGCGGTTCGCTGCATCAGCATCTGCCCGAAGATCGGCCGGGCACACGCGAGCACCGCGGCGGAGCGATCCACGGCGTGACGTTGACACCCCAGTCAAAACTCGCGCGCGTGGTGGGCCGTGATCAGCTCGACGTCGTCTCGCGACACCATCAAGGCATCGCCTCGATCGGTTCGGGCTGGACGGTCGCGGCGCGCGACGACGAAGGTCTGATCGAAGCCATCGAGCGCGCGGACCTGCCGTTCGCGCTCGGCGTGCAATGGCATCCCGAGCTCGCGCCCGAGGGCACGCCGCACGATCGGCTGTTCCGCGCGCTGATCGGAGCAGCGGGTGTGGCCGCGGCTCGCCGACTGGAGTCCGTCGCGGCCCGTTGATCGCGCGCCGGCGCACACAAGTCAGGTCGCACGATGCAACTGTTCGACCCCAAGGGATTCGGTGCGCCGGGCAGCGGACTGTTCCACGCCAAGGAGAAGCGACGACTTTCCTGGATGCTGATCGGTGCGCTGCTGTTGATCGGTGCGATCGTCGCGATCAGGGCGCAGGTCGGTAAAAATGGGCAGCCGCGGTCGCCTGAGCAGGCGCGCGCGCCGACACTGCCGACAGAGATTTCGCTGCCGAAGATCGATGTCGCTGCACTCGAAGCGGCGGCCCACGATGGATCCGCTGAACCGCGTGTCAGCCTGCTTGCGAGCGCGATCGAAGCAGGCTTCGCTGCCTGCGCGCAGTTGTCCGACAGCGTTTTCGACGCACTCGGTGGTCGCGAACTCACACCGCAGATCGCCGAGCAGATTCTGGAAGCGCCTACGCAGCATCGCGGCCAATTGTTGCGCGTGCGCTGCAGCGTCGACGAGATCCACGAGCTTGAGAATCCGGCTGACAACGGCAAGCCGCGCCGGCTCGTGCGCGGCCACCTCGAAGCCGGCACGCAGCTCTTTTTCGCAGTCGAGGAAAGCGTCGGAGTCGCGCCCGCACCCGGCGACTTCGTGCGCATTGACGGACTTTTCGTGCGCGTCGAGCCTGCGGAAATCGAGGGCGTGCCGCCCGAGGTTCCGCTGTTCGTCGGCCCGCGCATGTTCGAATCCTTCCGGGCACTCACTCCTGTCAGGCAGCTCGATGCGAACGCCTTCCATCGCGTTCACGACGACAGTGTCGCCGACGGACTCGAAGGTCTCGACCAGGACGCGTACTGGCAGCTCGTCTCGTACGTCAAGCACCTGGAGCAGGACGCGGTCGACTGGGACAAGGCGCCGATCCTCGACAACAAGACGATCCAGTCGATCTTCTCCGACGGCAACGCCTGGCGCGGCAAACCCGTGCGCGTGCCCGCGGCGCGTTTGCTCGACGTGTGGAAAAAGGCGCAGTCCGAGAATCCGCTGCGGCTCGAGCACCTGATCGAAGGCTGGTTCGGGCGCGGCGATTGGATCGGTCAGGCCAAGCTGGCGCACTTCGTCGCGCCCTTCGACGCAGTGCCGGCGAATCTGCACGGCGATGTCTCCGTGCGCGCCTTTTTCTACAAGAATCTGGCCTATGCGCCGCGCGACGGCGGCACGGCGATCGCACCCTTCTTCGTTGTGCAGTCGCTCGAGCGCTGCGTGCCGGCCGACAATCCAGGACTGCGGCAGCTGGGCTATGTACTCGCCGCAACACTGCTGATCCTTGGAGTCGCGATCTTCGTCGCGTTGCGCAAGGACCGCAAAAGCAGCGCCGCTCTCGAGGCACAGCTGCGGCGTTGGCGGCACGAACGGCGGCAAAAGCTCTCGCCGGGAGCGAAAACATGAGCCTGCAGCAAATCGAAGTCGAGACCACGCCGAAATGCACGGTGCACATCGGCGCGGGCGCCCTGGACCTTGCGCGCGCGCAGCTCGCGAACGAACGACCGCGCGTCCTGATCAGCGACGCGCGCGTGCATCGGCTGCACGGCGCGCTGCTCGATCCCGAAGTGCAGGCGAAACTCTTCCTGCTGCCGGAGGGCGAGCGCGCCAAGGACTTCGAACAGCTCGAGCGGACACTCGAGTTTCTCGCGTCCTGCGGGCTGGACCGTCGCGGCTGTGTCTGGACGCTCGGCGGAGGAGCGCTCGGCGATCTGGGCGGACTCGCGGCGGCGCTGTACATGCGCGGGATCGCCGTCGTGCACTGCCCGACGACCCTGCTCGCGCAGGTCGACGCATCGGTCGGGGGAAAGACGGCGATCAACCTGACCGCCGGGAAAAATCTGGCGGGGGTCTTCCATCAACCGCGCGCCGTCTTCGCGGACACACGCGTGCTGGCGACCTTGGACGAACACGAATACCGCTCTGGGCTGGGCGAGGTGCTGAAGACCGCGCTGATCGCCGGCGAGGAATTGCTGGCATTGCTCGAAGCCGGGGTCGAGCGCTTGCACGAGCGAGACCAAGGCCTGCTCGCCGAAATCGTCGGCGCCTGCGTGCGCACCAAGGCGCGTGTCGTCGAGCGCGATCCCTTGGAAGCGAGTGGGCGCAGGGCGCTCAATCTCGGCCACACTTTCGCACACGCGATCGAGCACAGCGCCGGCTTCGGCCGCGTGCCCCACGGCCTCGCGGTGGGCGTGGGGATCGCGATCGCACTGCGGGCCGCGCGGGAGCTGGGTTGCCTGGAAGATCGGGGGCTCGAGGAACGCGTGACGCGATTGCTCGGCCGGCTGCGGCTGCCGGCGGATCTCGCGAGCCTGCGGCGATCGACGGGGCAGGCGCTCACCGCGCGTGAGCTCAGCGACGCCATGCGCATGGACAAGAAAGGCCGAGCGGGCGAGATCCGGCTGGTGCTGCCGCGGGCGGCCGGCAGGCTCGAGCTCGAGGTGACGGTGGATGGCGCGCTTGTTGAAAGCTGGATGGTGTAGCGTACGAGCGAACGGTGCTTGGCACCCGCCTGCCCGTGGGTCGCCCGTACGGTGCCAGGCACCCGATAGGCCGAGTTCGGTCTACCGGGTGCCTGGCACCGTACGGGC
>JANMRV010000839.1:0-6075 GCA_031388685.1 Planctomycetota bacterium | reverse complement strand
GCTCGTCGAGGATCTGGCGATAGAAGCGCCCGCCGATCTCCTTCTCGAAGTTCTGCGGGAAATCCAGATAACGAATGAATCGATCAGGAAATTGGAGCTTCCAGATTCCCGACAGGTTGCGGATGACGTCGCAGGTCGAGGGAAACAGCATTCCGTCGAGCGAGTCGAGCCGGCCGGACAGGCCGAGTTCGACCACCGAACGCGGCAGATGACAGATGTACGATTGGAAACAGGCATCGCCACGCACGATCTCGAGTTCCTCGCCCGCACCGACGATGCCGACAGGCAGACACCCCGCGGCGTGCACGATCTCGCGCGGCGCGTAGACCGGCAGGTATCCGACGGCGCGCCGGCCCGGCTCCTTCGAACGCCACTGGCGCACGTCTTCGTAGGTCGTGTCCTCGATCAATCGCTCGCAACGATCGATCAGTGCCTCGAGCGGTTTCAGCGGTTCGCCCATTGCGGTGACCTCTTTTCCAGGAAGGCCTGGATGCCTTCGCAGGCATCGTGGGTCGACATCAATTCGTTCAGGTATTCGGATTCGAGCCGCGCAAGTTCGCGGGTGAACTTCCTCGCCCACGCGCAGCGCAGCGCCTTCACGCCGTGGCGCAGGGAACTCGGGCTCTTGGACGCGAGATGCTCCGCAATCCAGGTGCGCGCCGATGCAGTCGGGTCGTCCGCCAGCGCGAACACCAGCCCAGCCGCGTGCGCCTCGCTGCCTTCCATGCTGCGACCGGAAAGAATGAATTCGGCTGCGCGCTGAATTCCGATCAGCCGCGGCAAGACCAGCGAACCGATCGGCGCAAAGACACCGAGCGAGAGTTCGGGCTGCGCGAATTTCGCCTCGCGCGAAGCAAAAACCAGATCGCACAGCGCCGCGAGTTCGAGTCCGCCGCCAAGGCAACGACCGCGCACGCAGGCGATCGTCGTCACCGGGAAACTGACCATGTCGGCCGCGAGTCCGTGCAGCGCGCGCATCATGCTGGCAACTTTCGCCGGGGCATGTTCTTCGACGCTCGCTCCGAAGGAAAAGTCCGCGCCTGCATGGTCGAGCAACACGGCGCGCAAGGCGCTGTCCTGCGTGAGCGAGCTGAAGGCCGACGACAGCTCCGCGACCACGCCGCTGCCGATCACATTTCCACGACCGGCGTCGATCGCGATGCGCGCCACGCGGCCGTCGTCAAGTCGCTCGACACGCACCAGCGGGGCGATCAGCGGGCTCACGGCCTGCCTGCCTTGTCCTCGCGTGGAATCAACGACTCGATGAATTCTTCCGACCAGCGCTCGCCCTGCGCCAGGCGGCGGCGCAGTTCGATGAAGTCGACCTCGCGCCGATCCTTGGGCCCTTCGTGGAACGCGCGGAAGCCGAGGTTGGCCTCGGTCATCATGTTGAGCGCGAGCCAGCTGCGGTTGGATTCGCGATTCTTGTCCCAGTGGCCAAGTTTGTGTTTGCGCACCGATTCGATCGTCTTGCGCAGACAGTTGGGCATCGTGCGCGCCAGCTTGAAAACCAGTTCGTCGACCTTCCTGTCCAGGCAGGCGAGTTCGATCGTGCCGCGCTTCAACGCCTCGCGCCCGGCGGCCAGTTCAGCCCCGCTCTTAGGCTCGCCCCACACCGGCTTCCCGCTCTCGTCGAGCCAGCGCGCGGTGGTCACGGTCGGATTGCGCACGATCTGCCCGTCGAGGCGCAGCACAGGGACAGCGTCCGTCAGCAGGCCATATTGCAGCGCCTGATAGGCACTCCAGGTTTCGCACAGCGTGCTGCTCTGCATGGCGCGTTCGATGCCGACGAACAACGGCAGGAAATCGGTGGATCCGCCGTCCGGCGCTGAACCGTGCCGCGGTCCGGCCTGGCCGAACACGGCAAGATCGCTGGCGATCGAGAAGTCGCAGGCCATGCCGATCTCCTGCCCGCCGGCGATGCGCATGCCGTTGACGCGGCAGATCACCGGCTTGTCGCAGTGCAAGATCCCCGTGACCATGTCGTTGAACAGGCGCATGTAGCGCAGGTATTCGTCCGGCTGGCCTGAATAGTACTCGGCGTATTCCTCGGTGTTGCCGCCGGTGCAGAACGCGCGATTGCCACAGCCCGTGAAGACGACCGCGATCAGGTCGCGCTCGTTCGAAGCGCGGCGGAAAGCCGCGATCACGGCCTTGATCATGTCGGTCGTGTAGCTGTTGAGCTGCTTCTGGTTGTCGAGCGTGATCCAGGCGACGTACAGCCCGTCGATCGGCGCATTGGTGTTCGGCGTCGTCAGCGGCTTGCGCTCGTAGCGCACCAGCGGGCATTCCGCGTCGGCGAAAGTCAGGTCGAAGTTCATCGCGCGTTGTGTGGCTGTCATGGAGAACTCCTGTGGTGTTCTTCTAAGGAACGAGCACGGGTCTTTGCCTGGTTTGATGGGCGTGCGCGCGCTCGAGCACGCTCTGCGCGTCGGCCATCGGGTGAACCTCGACGAAGGGCCGCACTGAAATCCGGCCTTCGAGCACCATCGAGACGAGCGCGGGATACAGCTCCGGCAGGCAACCCCAGTTGCCCGCCGCGACTGCGTCGTAGGCCATCAGGTTCGAAAGCCTGACCTCGACCTTGTCCATCGTGAAACCGACCACCGAGAGGTAGGCCGCGGGACCGAGCAAGCGCCAGGCGAGCTCTTGACCCGCGCGCGAGCCCGAGCATTCGAAGATCTTCCAGCCGCGCGGCGCGATGCCCTTCGAGTTCGCGAATTCCTTGACGCGCGCCGCCAGAGCATTTCCGTCGAGCCCCTTAGGGTTGATGCCGAGTTCGAGACCGTACTTGGTCAGCGCATCGATGCGCTCCTGCGCCACGTCGAAGCCGACCACGTGCGCGCCGAGAGCCTTCGCGATCTGCACCGCGAATCCGCCGACTCCGCCGAGTCCGATCACGATCGCGAGATCGCCGTCGCCGAGTCCGCTGCGGCAGATCGCCTGGTAAGGCGTGCTCACCGCATCGGCGACGACCGAGAGTTCCGCCAACGTGCAACCTGACTTGGCAAGTTCGCGCCCTTCGAGAGCGCCGGGAGCTTCGACGATGCACAGGCCGCGCGCGGGAACGACGAGGTGACTGGCGAATCCGCCTTGCACGTCGTTGCCCGGCATCACCTGCGTGCGACAGACCGTGCCGAAGCCTTCGAGACACGCGTCGCATCTTCCGCAGGGTGTGACCGCCGGCACGACCACGGCGCGGCCGAGCAGATGCTCGTAGCTGGAGCCGGTCGCGACGACCTCACCTGAGATTTCGTGGCCGAGCGCAAGCGGCAACGCATGCCGGGTTCGAACCCCGTCGTACAAGAAGCCCAGGTCGGTGTGGCACACGCCGCAGCCGACGACACGCACCACGGCCTCGTCCTCGCCGGGCTCGAGTGCCGTGAATCCTTCGCGAACCAGCGGCTCCTTGGGAGCACGCATCACCCAGCGATAACCGTCCAGCTTCGTGATGACGTTCATTTCTGTGTCCTGCCTGTCGCGGCGCTGGAGTCAGTGTCGAAATTGAGGGCCGTACCCGCGATACGACCAATGAGGCAGGCCTGCCCGGTCAGAATGCGTAGCCGCGCCGTAGGAGCCCAAGTGAGCGGCTCGCGTCAACGTTCGGTTTTGCGCGCTCGCCCCCGCTCGCGGCTTCAGGCCGTCGCCCGCGTGATTCGGTGGAGTCAGATTCAGGGTCGCGGTGAACCCGCACTGAGTAGACTGGAAGGAAGCATGACCCGACGCTCATCCTTCCTGCGTTTCGTTGCGATCGTGCTCGCCTCGGTCGCCTGCTCAGTGAGTTGCTGGCTGTGGGCTTACCTGCTTGTCGCGATGGCGGACAACTCTTCCGTGACAGCCGATTCCGGACCCAGCGGATTCCTCGCGCGGTTGGGGTGGGCCGTTCGGAGTGGGGCTCCTTGGATCCTAGGAACGGGGTTCGGTCTGGCGTTTGCGCTGCCGGCCGTGTTCTGCCTTTGGCACCGCCGCTTGCTTCCGGCGATGGGCTTCGTACTCGCAGTCAGCTTCGTGGTTGCGGCGATCGCGATCGGATCCGCAGTGCGCGGCGGTGGACTGTCGGCACTGGAAGGGGCACCCATCGTGACCGCCCTCTTCACGCTTGGCGCACTCGTCACCGTGCGCTGTGTCCCGTTTCGTTGCTGGTCGCAGGCGCCCCGGACGCCGTCGCCGGCGGCCTGAAGTGCTCGCCGCCGCCAATACGAGGTCGGAATGAGCGTCCCCGGACCAGCTGCGACGGTTTTCCGCGGATCCTTGGTAGGTCCGAGCGCCTGGCGGCACTCTGTTCCTCGATGGAACCTTCGACGGTCCGCCTTGACGAGCTGCTGGCCCACGCGGGCTGGGTGCGCGCGCTGGCCGCGCGGCTCGTACGCGATCCCGCAGCGGCCGATGACGTGACGCAAGAAGTCTGGGCCTATGCCTTGCGCTCGCCGCCGAAACAACGGGAGAACCTGCGGGGTTGGCTTGGCGCCGCGGTACGCAGCGCGGTGAATTCCATGCGGCGCGGCGAAGCGCGACGAAGGTCCCGCGAGGCAGATGCCTTCGTCGTTCGAGAGCAACTCGGGCCGGCGGAATTCGTCGAGCGCGCGCAGTTGCACCGCAGTCTTGTCGAGCATGTGCTCGCGCTGGACGAACCCTATCGCGCACTGGTGCTTGCCCGTTGGTTCGAAGGACTCGACGTAGCCGAAGCCGCTCGTCGTCTCGGCCTGAGCGCACGTGTCGCGCAACTGCGACTCGACACTGCGCACGAACTGCTGCGCCAGAAACTCGATTGTCAATCGGGTGGACGCGCGGTTTGGAGCCTGGCGTTCTTGCAGTGGACAGAACCCGCGGGAGTGTCGGTGGTCGTCGGCTCGAGCGGAGTCATCGCATTTGGAGGAATCGCAGTGGCCACCAAATGGATCGCAACGGGCGTCGCCGCCATCGTCGTCGCCTCGCTGGCGTGGTGGCTCATGCCGCGCACGGAGACGAGCGCGTCGGGAAGCGCCAGCGCAAAGGAACTCGCCGCGAAGGCGCCCGCGCCGCACGCACCGGCCGCGGCCTTCGATCCGATCGCAAGCGTCGAAGCTCGCGAGGCCGCGACCGTCGCCGCGAATGGTGAACCCAAGGCACTCAGCGCCGAGCACAAGCCCAGATGGCTTGTGCGCGGTCGCGTCAGCGGCGCGGCGTTGTCGAATCCGGAGCGCACCAGACTCAGCGCCAGTTGGCTCGGCCCCTTCGTTTATCCCGACCATCCAGAGGTCCTCGCGTCACGTGACGGTCGCTTCGAACTCGACGTATCTGCGATCGCCGAAAGACGGCTGACTACGAAGGAACCGAGCGAACTGGAATTGGTCGCTGAACATCCCCAATGCCTGCGCGGCGTAATCAGGATTCCGTTCGCGAGAGCGGTCCTCGATCCCGACGATCCTTTTCAACTGACCAACGTATTGGCCTGCGACATCGTGCTCGACAGCGCAGCCGTTGTGAGCGGACGCGTGATCGTGCCCGCGGAATGGAAGGCGACGCCCGATGGCGAGGGGCGCCCTGGCTCTGGCGTGCAGGTCGCATTGTTCGAAGCTGCCGAGAATGTTCCGCGAAATCCGTTGCGCGTCGACCAGTCGAACTGCGACGAATCCGGCCGCTTTTCACTGCGCGCGAATCACGCCGGCGAATTCACTGTCGTCGCCCTTGCTCCTGGCCTGCATGCAGAATCGCGCGCAACTTCAGTGCGCCTAGGCAATTCGACAGAACTCGAACCGATCGAGCTTGGTCTCGGCGCGTCGATCTCCGGCAGCGTGCTGCGCGCGGGCCGAGCAGTCGGAGCCGGTGTATTGGTCGCGGCTGACGCGCAAGATACGAACCTGCCGCGCTTCGAATCGCAGCATGGCTGGTTCGACCTGTTGCAGTCGGACGGGAGTCTCCACCCTGCCCACGCCTGGGCGACGACCGACGCGGCTGGACGCTATAGCATCGCCGGATTGGAGGCGGTTCGCTACGAACTGCACGTGGGCAGCGAGCCAGGGGTGCGCGTCAGCCTCGGAGGTAGACCGCGTATCGAACGCATCGTGCAAGCGCCGCAGGCCGGTGTCGATCTCG
>JANMRV010000837.1:0-2827 GCA_031388685.1 Planctomycetota bacterium | reverse complement strand
CGAAAGCGTGCGCGTGCTCGACAAGGAAAGCGGATCGGTGAGCGACCTGCCGCGCGCCGAATGCAAACCCGGATATCGCGACGGCGGCATGGCTGGTTTCGTGGTGCTCGGCACAGTCGTGCGCTTGAAGAAGAGTTCGGTGCCCGCGGTCGAGACTTTGGTGCGCGAGTACATCCAGACCAAGAACAAGGTCCAGCCGGTGACACAATGGTCGGCGGGCTGCATCTTCAAGAATCCGGACCGAGAACTTTCTGATGGGCGCTCGGCCGGAAAATTGATCGAGGACGCCGGTGGCAAGTCGCTCTCGCGCGGCGACGCGATGGTCAGCCCGCTGCACGGCAATTTCATCGTCAACACGGGTCATGCCAGCGCCACCGACGTGTTCACGCTGATCGAAGACGTGCGCGACCTGGTGCTCGAAAAGACCGGCGTCCTGCTCGTGACCGAGGTGAAAACCTGGCGCGCGAGCGATTCCGCGCACGGTTGAGGCCAGCGGGGGTGCCCGCGACGGTAGCGGCGGATAGAATCTGTCGCTTCGTTGTGTCCGCCGGAGTCGGACGCACGCCGGTGCGCGCGCCAGGTGGGTCGAGCCCGGTTCAATCACTCCCTCCCGTCGAAGCAGGTTGCTGCGACGGCAGCGCACTTTGGAGAAAAGCATGTCGACCCAAGCAGCGGCTTCCCAGGTGGGGGAGCCCTTCCCCTTGTCCACCCTGCGACACTCGGTGTCGCACTTGATGGCTTCGGCCGTCCAGCGTTTGTATCCCGGCGTGAGCTTCGGCTTCGGACCGGCGATCGAACACGGGTTCTACTACGACTTCGATCTGCCGACGAAGCTCGAGGACGCCGATCTGGCCGCGATCGAAAAAGAGATGCGGCGCATCGCGAAGCAGACTCCGGAAATCGTGCGCGAGGAAGTCACGCGCGCGGAAGCGCGCAAACGCCTGAGCGCGAAGAGCCAGAGCTACAAAGTCGAAGCGCTCGACTCGATCCCCGAGAACGAGAAGATCAGTTTCTATCGCCACGGCGACTGGGAAGATCTTTGCGAAGGCCCGCATGTCGATCGGCTCGACCGCAACTTCCATTTCAAGTTGCTCTCGCTGGCCGGCGCCTATTGGCGTGGCGACGAGAAGCGGCCGATGCTGCAGCGCATCTACGGCACGGCCTTCTGGTCCAAGGAAGAACTCGACAAGCACCTCGCCTGGTTGATCGAGGTCAAGGAGCGCGATCACCGCCGCCTCGGCACCGATCTCGACTTGTTCAGCACGCACCAGGAAGCCGGAGCCGGCTTCGTCTTCTGGCATCCGAACCTCGGCGCCGTGCGGCGCGCGATCGAAGAGTTTTGGTGGGAAGAGCATCAGCGCCGCGGTTACGACGCCGTCTACACGCCGCACGTGCTGCGCGAGCAGGTTTTCGCCGTCTCCGGCCACCTGCAGAACTACGCCGACATGATGTACTCGGAAATGTTGATCGACGAGATGCCCTATCGCGTCAAGCCGATGAACTGCCCGGGCCACTCGATCATGTACAAGACCCGCAACCACAGTTATCGCGACTTGCCGTTGCGCTGGGCCGAGCTCGGCACGGTGTACCGATATGAGAAATCGGGTGTGCTGCACGGCATGTTGCGCGTGCGCGGTTTCACCCAGGACGACGCGCACATCTTCTGCACACCCGAGCAGCTCGAAGTCGAGATCGCGGGCGTGGTCGAGTTGATTCGCATGACGCTCGAGACCTTCGGTTTCGAGTACACCGCCTATCTGGCGACGCGACCCGAGAAGGCGATCGGTTCCGAAGAAGTCTGGACCAAGGCGATCGCCGCGCTCGAAGCCGCGGCGAAGCGTGAGAATCTGCCGCTGGTGCTCGACGAAGGCGGTGGCGCGTTCTACGGCCCGAAGATCGACTTCAAGGTGCGCGACGCGCTCGGCCGCGAGTGGCAGAACTCGACCGTGCAGTGCGATTTCAACTTGCCCGAGCGCTTCGATCTGAAGTTCACCGATTCCGACGGCAAGGAAAAGCGGCCGATCATGATCCACCGCGCCGTGCTCGGCTCGATGGAACGTTTCGTCGGCGGCCTGATCGAACACTTCGGCGGGAAATTCCCGCTGTGGTGCGCGCCCAAACAAGTCGCGCTGATCCCGATCCGCGAGGAGCACGCGCCGTATGTGCAGGGGCTCGCGAAGAAGTTGCAGCAGGCGCTCTACCGCGTCGACTGCATGGACGATCCCGGCCACATGAACAAGAAAATCAAGGAAGCGCTGCACGCGCAGATCCCGTTCATGCTGATCGCGGGCGATCGTGAAGCGGCCGAAGGCACGGTGGCCGTGCGACGTCGCGGCACGCGCGAGCAGGTCGACATGAAGTTCGACGACTTCGTGGCACTGATCGACAAGTTGCGCGCGACGAAGTCGCTGTCGCTCGACTGACTTCGAGCGCCGAGGAAACGAAGCGAGCCGCTGCGCCGCACGCTGTGCGAGGCCGCGGCTCGTCGATTCAGGCCCGATTCAGCGGCGCCCGCATTCGCTGCGGGCGACACGCACCTCGATCACGTACCTCGCTCGCGTTTGAGCAAGGCCTGGAACACGTCCCACGCAGCCGATTGGTAAGTGTGGATGTGGACCAGCTCCCAGCCCTCGGCGCCAAGGTGGTTCAGGTAATTCTCGAGCGATTCGCGGTTCCATTCCTCGAGACCGCCGGGGGCGGCTACGCTCTCCTCATCGATCAGTCTGTATTCCCAGCGTCTCATGACCTGACTCCGTCGCTCTCCAGTTTCAGTGGCAATGCTGTGGGGCGTGTACCAACGATCCGCTGACTCTATTCGAGCCCGGCC
>JANMRV010000807.1:0-1281 GCA_031388685.1 Planctomycetota bacterium | reverse complement strand
CGAACACGCGGCCCGTGGAGCGAGTCTCGTCGGCAAACGCGCCTTGGTGCTCGGCGCCGCCGGTGCCGCTCGTGCCGCGCTCGACGCGCTCGAGGAACTCGGGCTCTCCGCCACGCTCAGTGCGCGGGACGGCGAACGCGCCCGGCTCCTGGCGAGCGAATTCAAGGCCTTGACGTTGCCGTGGGAGGATCGCGCGCAGGCCTTCGACATCGTGCTCCAATGCACGACCGCGAGCGCGGACGCTTCGGGGCCGCTGCTCCTGAAGAACACGATCGCCCCGGGCGCGATCGTGATCGATGTCGTCTATCGTCCGCTGGACACGCCGCTGATCGCAGCCGCGAACCAACACGGCGCGCGCACGGCGCGGGGAGCCGAGTGGTTCAGCTCCCAAGCTCGAGAACAATTCTATTTGTTCACCCGGCGTCCGCCGCCCGACGGAATCATGGTCGAGGAGGTGTTGCGTGCCCTTGCGGAATGATCGAGCGATCGCATTGGTCGGCCTGCGCGGCGCGGGCAAGAGCACGGTCGGTCTCTTGCTCGCGGCGAAGCTCGGGGCGCCCTTCGTCGATCTCGACGACGAGATCGCGCGCGAGGTAAAGGTTCGCGGCATCGCCCACGGCGACACGACCGCCGGCGCGTTTTTCGCGAGTCACGGTCCCGAGCAGTTTCGCGCAGTCGAGGCCGCCGTACTGGAAGCCGTGCTGGCCCAGTCGCCGACGATCGTGCTGGCCTGTGGCGGCGGAGTGGTCGAGTCCGACGCCAACCGGGCGCTGCTGCGCGAACGCGCCCGCTGCGTCTGGCTCAGCGCCGCGTCAGAAGTTCTCGCCGCGCGCGTCGATGCCGACTCAACGTCTCGGCCGCCGTTGGCCCTTGGCGGAAGCCTCGCGGAGGCCCGCGAACTGGCCGTGCGCCGGAGCCGCTGGTATCGCGAAATTTCGGTCCTCGAAATCGACAGCGGCGTGCTCACGCCCCGGGAAGTGGCCTCCCAGATCGCTGTGTGGAGCCGTCGCCGGGCCTGAATCTGGTCCGGGCGCCAAGACGGCCCTTGGAATTGACCGGGCCAGCGGCTAGACTGCCCCCCTCACCGCGCGGTGGAGCAGTCTGGCAGCTCGTCGGGCTCATAACCCGGAGGTCGCAGGTTCGAATCCTGCCCGCGCTACCATCCAGGAAGGGGCTTGCAGTATCTGCGAGCCCCTTTTTCGTCGAGTTTCAGGGCAGATGTACCCTTTTGCACCCGGCGACCGGATCGCCGAACCGGGGGCCCGCATCCAGTCGGCGAAG
>JANMRV010000782.1:0-16382 GCA_031388685.1 Planctomycetota bacterium | reverse complement strand
GTCGAGTTGTTCGGCGCGGGAAAACCGCTGTCGCGGCCCCAGCACTGGGCATCGACCAGGGTGCCCGGAACTCGCAGGAAGGCCGCCGGCGTTCCGCCCAGCGCGCCGACCGCGAAGGCGTTCATGTCGATCGAGTACACGCCCGAGCAGTCGTTCGGCGGAGGATTTCCGCCGGAGTTGATCGGCGTCGAGCGCTTGAGCGGCGCGTTGACGCAGCGCAGTCCGCCTTGGAACGGCAGCGCGGCACGGCCGGTGTTGGTGTAGAGCATCAGGCCAGGCTTGTTGTTGATCACTTGGCCTGCGCTGATCGTGAAGCCAGAACCCGCCGTGGCGCTCGACGTACCTGCGAAACCGATCTCCGGGAAGCAACCCAGCGAGTTCGACTTCGCCGTGCAGTACACGCTGGGAGCCAAGCCGGTCTGCACCCCGCAAAGATCGAAGATCATGCTCGTGGTCGGGAAACCGAGCAACGCAAAGTCGGTCGGCTCGGGCGTCGCGCAGCCGATCGAGCTGACATAGGTCGGCGAACTCGCGCCGGCCGCGTTGCCGCCGAAGAAGAACAGGTTTTGCCCCGCGAGGCCGTCCGGAATGGAGAGTTCCAGCACGATGTCGCTCGCGCCGTTGTTGTTGCACGCAATCGGCGTCGCGAACGTGTGGCTGAACATCTGCGTCGTCAGGTTCGGGATCGAGATCGCTGCGCTGCCCAAGAGCACCAGCCCCGCCTGCGGCGCCGGATTTCCGGGAGTCGTGTCGCGGAACACGCGCAGCGTCGCGGGTTGATTCGCGGCCGCGAGACCGGCCTGCGCCCGTTCGACTCCGATCGTGACGCTGACGATGTTGAAGTTGGCGAGCATGCCGCGGGCAGCCGGGTTGTAGCGACGCCAGTAGCCATTGTCCGTCGTGTAGTTGCTGGGCGCAGGGTAAGTGCACGCAACGCCGTTGCCCGGCGTGATCGTCGCATTGTCCGCGCTCTCCGACCAACAGAAGTTCTGTGCGAAGAGGCCGGGCGCGAGCACGAGCGTGAGTGCTGCCGTGTAGAGAAATTGCTTGATCATTGACTTGGATTCTCGGGTTGGGTGTTTGCGACAGATTGCTCCCCAGGCGGCGCCAACACGGCACCGTTCCAATCCTCAATCTCAAGTGCACCGACGCGCGAGCTGTGTTACGTATGCGCTGGGCAAGTCATGCGTCTCTCGCCGGTCGCGCGATCAAGGCGCAGTGCACAGCGCTGCTTTGGACGTGCGCGCGCCGGCCTTGCCTCGCCCAAACTGTGCAGGCGCAGCGCGATCGAACACCTCTTTCACCTGCAGCAAGGCTTGTCGGCGATGCAAACTGGAGAACTGTTTTCACGCGCGTATACTCCGCCTACTCGAGCGATGACGACTCCGCCTGAATTCCGCCGCGCACTGAACGATTCCGACGCCGAGGTGTTCGCACGCCTGGTCATCGACGCCTTCGCGGTCCCGGAAAAGGACGCGCGCCTCTGGCCGAGGCAATTGGGCCTGGAAAATGTGCGCCTTCTCAGCCGCGGGCAGGAGGTCGATGCTTGCCTGGCGTTCTATCGAATGGGGCAGTGGTACGGGGGCAAGCGTGTTTCCGCGGCCGGCGTCGCGGGCGTCGCCGTGCAACCCCAGTTGCGCGGACGGGGCATCGCTTCGCAATTGATGCGCGCGGCGATCTTGGAACTAGCCGAGAACAACGTCGCGCTCTCCGGGCTCTACCCGGCCTCCATGGCGCTCTACTCGCGCGCCGGCTACGCCGGCGCCGGCGGTCGCTATGAAGTTCGCGTGCCCTGCGACAAACTGCCACGCGAGTCGCGCGGCGCAGGCATCTTGCGCCTGGAGTCCGTCGCGGATCCGCGCATGCGCGCTTGCTACGACCGCGTCGCCGTGCAGCGCAATGGCTGGCTTTCGCGCGGCGAACCTTTGTGGGCACGCGTGCGCGAGCAGCGCGGGATCACGCGCGAGGGCTGGGCCTGGATTCGCGACGGCGAATGTGCCGCCTACGCATGGTTCTCTCGCGCGCCGCGCGCTTTGCTGCAAACCGACATTGTCTGCAGCGACCTTGTGGCCGTGGACCGCGAGAGCGCGCTGGCGATGTTCGCCTTTCTCGGGAGCTACTCGACCATGTGCAAGGAACTGGTCTTCTACTCCGCGCCCGGCGATCCATTGCTCGAGGTCTTCGACGAGTTTTCCTGGCGCATGTCGCACATCCATCCCTGGATGCTGCGGATCGTCGACGCAAAGCTCGCGATTTCCGAGCGCGGGTTTCACCCCGCGCTGCGCGGCAGTGTCTCGCTGGAAATCACCGACGACCTCTTGCCGCGCAATCGCGGCAAATTCACGCTGATCGTCGAGGACGGCCGCGGTCGTCTGGAGCCCGGCGGACAAGCCGCCGTCAGCCTCGACATCCGCGGGCTGGCCAGCCTGTTCTCGGGCCAGCTCAGCGCGCAGGCCCTTTCGTTCAACGGTTCGTGCCGCGGTTCAGCCGAGGATCTCGCGACGCTGACGGCGCTCTTCGCCGGCAGCCCGCCCGCGACGCTCGAGATGTATTGAGCCCGCGGGCCGGCAGGTCGAATGAACGAGGCCGACCGCGCAGCGCGCGATCGGCCTCTTGCAATCGGAGACTCTAATGTCGCCGCATCAGCAGAGCCGATGCAGGCACGGAGCCGGTCAAATCACGCCCCGATGACGTATTCCAGCCCGTCCGACAACGTCGAGTTGTTCGGGGCGGCGAAACCTTGGTCGCGGCCCCAGCATTGGGCGTTGATCGTCGTGCCAGGAGTTTGCAGGTAGGGGGCCGGCGTTCCGCCGAGACCACCCACCGCGAACGAGTTCATGTCGATGTTGTAGACGCCCGAGCAGTCGTTCGGCGGAGCGTTGCCGCCCGAGTTGAGCGGGATGGAGCGCTTGAGCGGCGTGGCGACGCAGCGCAGACCGCCCTGGAAGGCGACCGCGGCGCGACCGGCATTGCTGTAGAGCAGCAAGCCCGGCTTGTTGTTGATCACTTGCGACGTGCTGACCGTGAAGCCCGATCCGGTCGTGGCGCTCGGGAGGCCCGAGAAGCCGATCGTCGGAACGCAGCCCAACGAGTTGACCTTCGCCGTGCAGTAGACCGTACCGACCGGCCCTGAGCCTTCGGCGCGCAGGAGGAACACACCATTGGCAAGCGGTTGGAGGTATCCAGCGGCAAGGGTGCTCGGGTTGAACGCCGCGGGCGCCGTAGTCGATCCGCCCACGCCGGCCAGCCAGACGGCCGGATTCGGGCCCGGGATCGTTGTGTCGATCGCTGCCGGATACACGCCGTTCGCGCCGCCCTGCGGAGTCGTCGGCGGGTTTGCCGTCCAAGCTCCGATGAAGAACTTGCCGGAGACCGGTGTCGCGGGGATGTTGAACACCTGAAGCGCGTCACCGAGCACAGTGATCGTTCCCGCCATCTGTGTCAGCACGACCGCGTCGCTGGGATTGCCGTCCTGATTGGGGTCCGACCAAACCGCGACACTGCAGGCTGCACCGAGGGGCGGTTGGTTGTTGGGGAACAATCCTGAGCCGAAGGCGGTCGAGATCTGGGTGATGGCGTCCGTTCCGCCGACTGCGTCGCAGGCGTGGATCCAGCAAGTTTGGCCCCAGGTGCCGGGGCCGCTCCAGATCTTGATAGCGGTTTCGGAAACGCCGTCATCGAGTTGGTAGTTGCTGACCAGGTAGCCGCCGCCGGTGCTCGGGGCTGCGACGGGGCCCGTCGCGATAGGTGCCGGCGCGAGCATCGCCGCCTGAGCGGTCTGCGCGTTGCCGCTCGCTGCGATCGAGATCGCGATGGCGGGAACCAGGAGGAGGGAGAAGGTCTTCATGTTTCGTTGAGTGTGTTGTGATGCCTGAGAGGTTATGGGGCACGGAGCGCCGCGACTGGTGGCCGCGATCCTCCGAACTCTTTCTGTAGTTGTTCTCAAACCCTACCTCAAGTTCCAGGATCCGCGAGTCCCGAGACAGTAAGGGCCACGAAAATCGGGGTTCGCGCGGAACATCGGGGGGGGTGGCCGCCGTCCTAGATTAGGCGGGCGAATCGCGGGGGCCTCCGTAGAACCGGCGCTCATGCGCGATCAGGTGGGAGGCGCACGGGGTCGGCATTCCTGCTTGGCTCACTGCTGAAAAGTCACGGTCACTTCGTTGGCTTCGACCCGAGCGCTCGCTTTCGAACTACGGCGCTTGGCCATCAAGCAACCAGGAACCACGTATCTCTCCCGCCTTGCGCACCGCAGAGCAGCACGAAGACCACCTCGTCACGGCGCGGACCACTGCGACCCTGCCGACGTGCCGCGCGTTCGAGTAAATCGCTGCAATCTGAGCACGAAAATGCATCGTACCGTGCGGAATAGTTTTGGATCGCAGGCGAGCTGGTCGCGAATGCGAAACGGGAATGAGAGCCCCCACTGGCTCGCGGGGACATCCGCTCGGACAGCGTCGACGACGTGCGCGGCTGTGTCGGACACGCGCCTTCCTGCGCAAGCAGGACAGCTGCCGCGGCCCTCACACGAGAACGCCACCAAGTCGTCGCGCCCGCAGCCCGAGCCATGCACGCGCGCGCAATCGAAGCAGCGGAGGCCGCATCGCAGAAAGCAATAGAACTCGCGCTCGACAAAGTGCGGCAGGCCACGGCCGCGCTCGCGCAAAGACCCTTGCGAACTCCTCGACTACGAACAGTTCCGCAGGGAGCTTTCAGCTCAGGTGCCGATGACGAATTCCAGCGCGTTCGACAGCGTTGTGTTGTTCGGGGCGCTGAAACCCTGGTCGCGGCCCCAGCATTGGGCGTCGATCGTCGTACCAGGAACCTGCAGGTAGGGCGCCGGCGTTCCGCCGAGACCACCCACGGCGAACGTGTTCATGTCGATCGAGTACACGCCCGAGCAGTCGTTCGGCGGAGGATTTCCGCCCGAGTTGAGCGGGGTGGAGCGCTTGAGCGGGGTGGCGACGCAACGCAGTCCGCCCTGGAAGGCAACCGCGGCGCGACCGGCATTGCTGTAGAGGATCAGGCCGGGCTTGTTGTTGAGGACCTGGCCAGTCGAGACGGTGAAGCCCGAGCCCAGTGTCGCGCTCGACAACCCGCTGAAGCCGATGACCGGAATGCAACCCAGCGAGTTGGTCTTGGCCGTGCAGTACACGACCGGCGACAAGCCGGTCTGTGCGCCGCAAAGGTCGAAGATCATGGCGGCGCCGGGGAATCCGATCGTGTTCATGTCGGTCGGCTCAGACAGCGTACAAGCGGTCGCGCTCATGTAAGTGGGGGAGGTTTCTCCGGAGAGATTGCCACCCGGCCAGAACATGTGCGCCGCGGCTTGCCCGTTGGGCAAGTCGAGCACGATCACGATGTCGTCCCCGGCGTTGTTGTTGCAGGCGATCGGCGTGGCGAACGTGTGCGTGAAAAGCGTGCCCGTCTGCGCGGGGATCGCGATCGTTTCGCTGCCAAGCAGGATCAGGCTGGCCTTGGGTGCGGGGTTGCCCGGGGTCGTGTCGCGGAACACTTTCAGCGTGGCGGGTTGGAACGTCGCGGGGGCGCCGGGCGTGGCCAGGTCGATCCCAAACGTCAAACCGGTCACGTTGAAGTTCGTGAAAATGCCGCGGGCCGCGGGGTTGTAGCGGCGGTAGAACTGGTTGTCGGAGATCAACCCGGCCAAGTTGCACGAAGGCAGAGTGGAAGGCGTGATGGTCAGGTTGTCACTGCTCTCCGTCCAGCAGAAGCTCTGGGCGAACAGGCTCGGCGTGAGCACGAGCGCGAAGACGGCCCTGCTGAGAAGTTTCCCTAACATGAGGATGGGATCGGGGTCGGTGGTGAAGGGAGTTGAAGAGCGAATGACCGCTGAGGACGCCAGCCGAGGGCTGCTCTAACCCTACCCGAAGTTTCGGGATCCGCGAGTCCCGAGACTGCATGGATCACGAAAAGGGTGCTTCGCGCAGCACCCTGGCGGGTGTGCAGCCGTCCTGGTTTCGGCGCCCCCGCCTGCCTGACTCACTACTGAAAGGTCACGGTCACTTCCTTGACTTCGTTGGCTTCGACCTGAGCGCTCGCCTCCGCGCTGCGGCCGCCGCCGTCCTGTGCGATCACACGACAAGTTCCCGGCGGCAGAGCCGCACTCGTTTCGCCGACGCGCAAGGGCCGATTGGAGAGCAGCGGTCGGCCCGATCCATCGACCAGCGTAGCCATGGCCGAAACCGGTTCGCCCTGAGCGTTGACCGCGTTGAACTTCACGAATCCACCCGGGCGCAATCGCATGGTCAACGTCGTGGTCTGTGAAGCGACGATGCTCACGCGCTCCGGTTCCGGCGAGACCTGGCCGGAAACTTCGACGCGAACTTCGTACAGGCCGGGCTCGAGATCCTCGCGCGTCGCCTCGCCGTCTCCAAACCACTTGTCGTCGGGCACACCGCTGCCGCCGTCGGTGCGGCGCACGGTCATGCGTCCGCCATCCGCCGCCGAGCCGTCGGCCATCACCACCGTGACCTTGAGCGAGCCCGCGGCCTGCAGGCGGATTTCGACGTCGCCGCGGTCCTGACCTTCGGCGAGCGTGACCGGGACCTTGACCTCGCCGTACTGGCGCTGCTCGAAGTTGCGGCGATTGAAACTCGAACCGCTGACTTCCAACGTGAACTCGCCGGCCGGCAGATCCTTGAATTCGAACTGGCCCTCCGTATCCGTCTGTGTGTTTCCGCCGGTCCACTCCGAACCCTTCTCGCCGCCTCCGGGCGCGCGCGAGATCTGCAGCCGGACCCAACCTAGTTCGTCGCCATCGGGGCCGCGCACCGTGCCTGCGATGCGACCGCT
The DNA here is from genome assembly GCA_031388685.1 of Planctomycetota bacterium. Taxonomy (GTDB): domain Bacteria; phylum Planctomycetota; class UBA1135; order UBA1135; genus JADJQU01. Next base: position 9,569 of record JANMRV010000782.1, on the reverse strand, counting down.
GGCGAGCGCGAAGTCCACGCCGCTCAATCCGGCGGCGGGCACGTCGACGTGCGTGCCGATCATTGTGCCGCCGCGACCGGTCGGCGTGGCCTGGACCTGATACTTGCCCGCCTGATCGACGATGACTTCGTAGTGCCCGCTGTCGTCGCTGCGCGAGATCTTGCGAGCATTTTGGCCTTGCGAGATGGCGCCCTCGCTCTGCGCAATGATGCGCACGCCGCCCACGCCCTGACTTCCGCGGTGGACGAGGCCGGAGATCACGACCGGGTTGGCCGGCGGAGCGCCGAGCACGACGTTCGCCGTGCCGCCGTCGGAGACACTGGCGTTGCCGCGCTTCTTGGTCAGTTCGGTCAGTTCCCAGTCGTTTCCGCGCTTGGTGTCCGGATCGCGCAGGCGATCGAGTTCGCTCGCGGCGGCTTCCGCGGCGACCGTATAGTCGCCGGGCGTCACGTGCTTGAATTCGAACTTGCCGCTGCGGTCGGTGGTGGTGTCGTAGTTGTCGCCGCCGATGTTGTTCACTCTGGCCTGCGATGCATTCACTTTGCGGCCGTCGACGCGCTCGCCCGTGCGCGAAGGCATGACTTCGCCAGTGATGCGGCCGCCGACGCGCAGGATCATGCGCAGGTTGGGCAGCGCCTGGCCGCCGCCCACTTCGGTCGCGAGCACCTCGCTCGGCGCAAAACCGTCGAGTTTCGCGACGACGGTGATCTTGCCGGTCTGGGCAGCCTTGATCTCGAATTTGCCCTGGTTGTCGGCCTTGTCCGTTCCGCCGTTCGACCAGCGGTTCTCATCGCCGTTGACCAGCACTTCGGCGCGCGGCGCCGGACTGCCGTCGGGCTTGACGACGACGCCGGAGATCAGCGCGCGGCGCGGCGCGATGAACGTGTACGAGGCGCCTTCGCTTGGAACCGTGACATCGAGCGGCGCGGGATCGTCGTGACCGGGCACGTTCAAGTTGATCGTGTAGCCGCCCTCGAGCAGTCCGCCGAGTTCGAAGCGGCCGTCGTCGGGCTTGAACATTCCGCTGACCATGCGCGAGAGGTTGAACGAGCGCTTGCCTTCGTCCTTGGCCATCGCCATCACGCCGAAGGCCGTCACCGGTGCGCCGACGTCGTCGACCACCTGACCTTCGACCGAATAGCCGGCGACGAGCTGGACTTCGATACCGCGCGAATCCGCGGCGACGCCTTCGAGCCGCGCCTTCCAGGTCTGTCCCTTACGCCGTGGCTTGCCCGCCTCGACCGGCGGCTTGGCCTGGGCGAGCAATCCATACGGGCCATCGTTCAGGCCGGCGATCTGGAATTCCCCCGTAGCGTTCGTGCGCACCGAGTAGCGCGTGTCGAAGGGATTGAACGGATCGTCGTCGCCGCCGCCGCCGGTCGCGACGACCTGCGCGTCCACTGCGGGACTCTTGTCGGGCCAGACCACGCGCCCCGCAACGATGTGGCCGGTGCCGAGCACCAGCTCGACACCCTCGCGGACCGCGCCGTTTTCGACCAGTCCGATTTCCTTCTTCAGCGTGACGCGCTGCGGCGCGGAGACGGTCAGCGTGATCTCGCCGGGCTGCAAGCCGCGCAGGTCGAAGCTGCCGTCGTCGGCGATTTTGCCGTTGTCGCGGTCGCCCCCGCCCATGCCGCCCGGCTTGGCACCTTTGACACGCACCTCGAGTACGGTGTTCTTCGGCAACGCGCCTTCGGCGGAGCGCACGTGACCGCGCACACGCGCGCCCACGGAAAGCTCGAAGACTTGTTCGACGGTTTCGCCGGCCGGCGCGCGCAGGTCGTTGACCGAGAGCTTGGTCACGACGTCCGAGTCGAACGTCAGGTTGAGGCCGAGTTCCGGCGGCAGGCCGCGCAGTTCGAAGCGCAGGTCCTTGTCGATCTTCGACGAGCGCACGACCATGTCGCTCCAACGATTCGACCAGGCGTTGGCGCGCACCGTCTTGCCGACGAGTTGCGCTGCAAGGCTTTCAGCGTCGCGGGCCAGCCGCAACTGGCCGCGCAGCGCGCCGCCGAGGAACGGTTCGAGTTCGATGTCCTTCGGCGAGCGCCCGTCGCTGAGGCGAAAAGTCTGCGGCTTGTCCAGGAAAAGGTGCAGCGCGTCGATGTCCAGGCGCCCCGACTTGGTGCCCGGCGCGAACGCGACCTTGAAGCTGCCATCCGTCTCGACCTTGGCGCGGTACATCTCGCGCGTCTTGAACTTGCGGCCGAGCGCGACCACTTCGACGATTTCCCCGCCCGGCGTGCCCTCGGGAAACGTGACTCGGCCTTCGAGCCAGATCGCCTCGCGCAACTCGGCCTCTTCTGCGGTGGCCTGTTGGCGCCGTTCGTTCTCTGTGCGCGGGGTGCCGGGCTCGCCATCCGTGTCCTGGCCGGTTTCCGCGACACTCGTTGCCGGTGCCTCGACACTGTCCGCCCGAGCGCCTTTCGAAAGCGCCAGTTCCGTGCCGACACCCAGGTCCTCGACCTTGGTGGGCGGCTCGCGCAAAAACGTCCAGGCGGCCACGCCGACACCCGCGACGATGAGCACAAGCAGGGCGGGCAAGAGCTTCGAGGAGCGGCGTGACACGGAAATTCTCCCTTAGGATATGGGCGCTCGGCGGGTGGCGCGGGGCAGGCCTACTCTAACTTGGCGGCGCACCGACTTCCGCCGGCGACCGGGGAACGAAAGGGCGGCCGTACTCACGGGTTGGCTTCGGAATTCCATGCCGGGCCGAAATGGCGCAGTTCGCGGGGATCCGAAGTCGGCGCTCACGTTTCCCGGGGCCGGCCGTTGATCGAACGCTGACACAACTCGTACGCGTTCGGGCTGGTCAGCCGCCCGGGCCTCGACTACCGTGGTCGTACTACCGCGGTAGTTGTCAGCATTCCAGCAGCCTTCGACGGAGACGAATCATGGACCGATCGCAGCACTTGGGCGAACTTCAATACGCGATCATGCGCGTACTTTGGGACGAGAGCGAAGCCACGGTGGCGCGTGTGGTCGAACGCTTGCCGCGCCTGCAGCGCCGCGCGTTGACGACCATCGCGACGATGCTGACCAAGATGGAGAAGAAGGGCGTCGTGGACCATCGCGCGGACGGCCGCCAATTCATCTACTTCCCGACTGTCAGCGAGAGCGACGTGCATCGCAGCATGGTCGCCGACCTGACCGAGCGCCTTTTCCGCGGCGACGTCGGCGCGCTGGTCAATCACCTGATCTCCGAGCAGGAAATCGATCGCAGCGAACTTGCGCGCCTGAAAACCATGATCGCCGAACGTCAGCGCAAGGAGAAGCCCAATGCACGCTGATCAACTGACACTGTCTTTGGTCGGCTTCGAGGGCACTTGGTCCGAGGGCCTGTCTTTCTTCGCACTCGCGGGGCTGGCGTGGCTCCTGACCTACGCGCTGCATTCGAGCCTGCTGCTCGGCAGCGCCTGGCTCGCGACGCGGCGCTTGGCCACGTCGCGCGCCGGACTGCGCGAGCGCATCTGGAAGTTCGCCGTGCTCGCGGCTTTCGTGACCGCGAGTCTGCAGGTCGGCCTGGGCTTCGAACCGCTCGGCGGCCGTTTGCCCCTGCGGCGCAACGCGGTTGCAAGCGCTGCTGCTGCGTCTGAAGCACCCGATACGCCTGCTGCGCGAAGTGACTTCAGTGCGCCGGAGGATTCGCCGGCTTGGCCCAAGCTCGTCGCTCGCGATGTGCTGGCGAGTTTGCTCGCGACTTCCAGCGGCGATGCGCCGGATGCGAACGCATCGTTGACGCGAAGCGAGCCGCGCGAAGCGACCGAGGATCGCATCGCGCCGCCGTCCATGGCCGAAGCGACGCCCAGTCCGCTGCTTTCGGCCGCGGCTGTTCCGTGGGATTCAAGCCTCGGTGAATGGACGCAGTGGGCCTTTGCGGTGTGTCTGTCCGGCGCGCTGGGCGGACTCTTGCTGTTCACTCTTCTGTGGGTGCGCCTGAACGGATGCCTGCGCGATCGCGTGGCGCTCGAACATGGCGCGCTGGCCGACAAATTGCGCGAACTTTGCGCGCGCGCCCACATCAAGCGCCGCGTGCGCCTGTCCGTGGCGCCGTCGCTCGGCGCTCCGATCAGCATGGGCATGTTCAAAGCGGAAATCTGCGTTCCGCCGCGCGTGCTGCTCGAGCTGAACGAGGAAGAGCAAGAGGTGCTGCTGGCCCACGAGTTGGCCCACGTCGTGCGCCGCGATCCCTTGTGGCTTGCTGTCTGCCGTCTGTGCGAAGGCGTGTTCTTCTTCCAGCCGCTCAATCGCGTGGCGCGCCGCGAAATCGAAGACTGCGCCGAATTCCTGAGCGATGCATGGGCCGTGCGCCAGACGGGCCTGCGCTTTTCGCTGGCGAGTTGTCTGACACGCATCGCGGAGTGGATCGTCGGCGAACGCCGCGTGCTGCCCGCTCCGGCCATGGCCCAGGGCCGCTCGCGCCTGCGCCACCGTGTGGAACTCTTGCTCGACGAAGGTTCTGCCCGAGAAGTCGATCGCAGTCCGGCCTGGCTCGGCGTGGCCTGCCTTGGATTCGGCGCGACCCTGATCGCGGTGGTGCCGTGTGTCAGCGCGAGCGAAGCGCTGCTCGACGCGGGCGATCGGGGCGGACTCTTGTTCCTGCCTGATCGCAACGCGAGCACACGGTCTGTTGCGGACAACGCCGACTGCGAAGCCGAGGGCGAGCCGACGACGGAGGCCTGCAACGACGTAGCGGCCGAAGTTGCAGAAGTGCCTGCGCCCGACGGTTTCGGTGAGCTGCAATTCGAACTGAACGCGCTCGCCGCGGAGATGCTGCTGTTGCGCGCGGAGGCGGAGAAGCTCGATCTTCACGGCGATCTTGCAGGGGAAATCACGGCCGAACTGCAATTGCTCGAAATGAAACTCGCTCGTCTGCGCGATCTCGGGTCGCGATTCGAATCACTGCGCGCGTCCGCGATGTCGGGCTCGCGCGCGAAGAACCAGCCGGCTACCGAGACGGACCAGGGACTCGCGCGGACCGCTTTACCCAAAAACACAGACTCGACCACTTCGACGATTTCCGAGGAGACCAAGTAATGAAGAGCACTCCCTTTCTGTTCCTCGCCGCGCTCGGCGCCGGCGTTCCGATCGCATTCGCCTTGACGCCGTGTGATCACAAGCATGGCTGCAAACACCAGAAGACCGCTTCGGCGGTGGCGTCCGTAGCCCCTGTGCAAGCGTTCACTTGGAACTCTCAGCCAGGCGACGTCGCCGTAACGAGTTCCGGTCCGCTCAGGGTATCCCACGCCAAGACTGCACCTGCGTGTTCAGCCGCGACTTGCACGCAGTCGACTTCCGTCTGCAGCGCAAGCGTCGGTGACGCGAGCGCTCAATCCGCAGGCTGTGCAGCGCCTGGGCCGTGCAAGACCTCGGCCGCCTGCAGCAGCGGCGGTTCCTCGAGTTCCGCTGGCGGTTCCGCCACGGAGAACGGGTCGCACGGCCTTGGCGGTGTGAGCGGCGTTCTCAACGGTACCGGGAGTGGAGTTTCCGTACTGACCCCAGCGGGCAAGCAGCCGATTCTGCTCACCTCCACGGCCCTGTTGGGGCTCGCTCGCCTGGGCGAACTTGCCGACGGTGATGAAGTCGGGGGGCTTCGCTACCTGAGCGAGCTCAACTGCCTCGCTGACGAGCCCGCCGTGCTTGCTGGACAGGATCGCGAGCGCTCGCAGGAGATGCGCGAACTCGAACGCGAATACGCGGCCGCGATTCAGGAAGCGCAGCGCGAAGCGGAGCAGGCGATGCGCGAGGCGCATGAACGCATGCGCGGGGCGCAACAGGAGATGCAGGAGGCGCAGCAGGAAGCCCGGGAGGAGCAAGCAGAGGCTCAGCGCGAGATCCAATCCGCGCTGCGCGAGGCCTTCCAGGAAGCAGAGGCTGCCCGGCGCGAGGCGCAGCAGAGCGTTCGGGAGGCGCTGGCGGAACACCGTCAGGCGGAACTCGAGGCCCAGCAGGAAGCTCGCGAGATCCAACAGCAAGAACGCTCCACACAGGGCCGAGTTCGCGAAGCTCAGCGCGCGGATCAACGCAAGCAGGCCGAGCGCATGCGCGAAATCGTCGAGCGGCTGCAGCCCGACATCGAGGCCGCGCAAGAAGACGCCAAGCGCATGGCGGAGGCCTATCGCAGGGATGCGCTCGTCTACAAGGAGCGCTCTGAAAAATCGGGCTCAGGCGACGAGTACACGCGTGAACTCGAGCGCCGCGTCGCGGAACTCGAGCTCCAACTAGGTCAGGTTCGCGGCTCGGTCGCGACAGGTCGCGCTCCCGCCCAAGTCCTCCGGTTCTCCTTAGGATCCGATGACCGTGTCGCAAAGATCGCAGCCGAACATGCCCGGGCAGAAGAAGCACTCGAGAGTTGCGAGGCCCCCGAACCCGTTGAGGTTCGGATCGACAGCGAAGTTCCGTCTGTGTGGGAGCCCACCGAAGTTGGCGATGAACTTGCCGACGAAGTTGGCGGCCTGTTCAGTTTTACGGCGCCCGAGCCGGCCGAGAATGTGAAGCTGAAGAAGCACAAGCAGAAGCACGCCGCGCCGATGGCTCCCCATGCGCCGATGCCTCCGATGGCCGCAATGCCGCCTATGGCCGCAATGCCGCCTATGGCCGCAATGCCGCCTATGGCCGCAATGCCGCCGATGGCCGCAATGCCGCCGATGGCCGCAATGCCGCCGATGGCCGCAATGCCGCCGATGGCCGCAATGCCGCCGATGCCGGCGGATCCGACGAATCCTCCTGTTCCGCCCGACGCGAATTCTTCGGAGTCATGGCAGTTCTTCGCCGCGCCGCCTGCACCTGCCCCGAGCCGGACGCCTCAGGCCGAGGGCGGCGATGCGTTCTTCATGCACACGCCGCAGAATGCCCCGCAGCCGTGGGCTCAGTTCACCACGCCGGAGCCGACTGTCGAGCAGGGGCGCGCCGGCTCGCTACCGGACGGCGGCGAACTCGAGCACGCGATGCGCGAACTGCGCGACGAGGTCCGCGCGCTGCGCGAAAGCATGCAGGGGCTTCGCGAGCGCATCCACACGCTGGGCGAGAACGGCCTGCGCTGAGCCGGTTCTTGCGACCTCTCAGCAGGTCGTCAGGCCCACAGCACCAAGTCTTGCCCACGCGCGCCGGCGGAAGCGCCGGCGCGCGCGCGCACTCGGACGCCGTAGCCGAACGTCCCGGAGCGCAAGACGCGCTGAGAGCCTTCGAAGATCCACGGTGCATTCGGCCGCGAACGGCTCTGGCTGACCGGCATCAGTCGCACCAGCATCATGTTGTGCAGATCGGTCGCAGACTTGGAATGACCGAGCACCAATTCGACCAGCACGTCGTCGGGCGATAGCGTCCCCAGATCGACTTCGACACGCGCTTCGACGGCGTCGCCAACCTTCAAGTTGGAAAGCTCCGAGAGCCGCAGCGCGCTGATCGAAATCGCCCGGAAATCCTGCTCCATCTTCGCCGCGTCGCCGGCGCGTTTCTTGGCCAGCGCGTTGCCGTTCGCGGTCAGCGCGAAGTAAGCGCGTGCCAGCGGCTGATAGGCCTGCTCGCTGTATTCCAGGACCATGCGGCCGGTGTCGAACACGGGCGGGATCGTCGCCAGGTTGTGCCGCACGCGCTCCAGCCAGTTGCGCGGAACGCCAGCGCCGTCGCGCTGGAAGAACAATGGGACGATTTCTTCCTCCAACAGGCTGTAGAGCACCGAACTGTCGAGCTCGTCCTGCAGTTCCTGATTCTCGAAGCTGCGGCCTTCGCCGATCGCCCAGCCGTTCTTCCCGTCGTAAGCCTCCGGCCACCAACCGTCGAGCACCGAGAGATTCAGGCCGCCGTTGGCCGCGGCCTTCATGCCCGACGTGCCGCTGGCCTCCAGCGGGCGAATCGGAGTGTTCAGCCAGACATCGACGCCCTGGACCAGCGCGCGCGCGATTTCGATGTCGTAGTCCTCGACGAAGATGACCTTGCCGAGGAACTCCTCGGCGCGCGTGAGCCCGATCACGCTCGTGAGCACGTCCTTGCCCATCTGGTCGCGCGGGTGCGCTTTGCCTGCGATCAGGATGCGCACCGGGCGCTCGCGATTATTGAGCAACGCCGCGAGGCGAGCGCGATCCTGGAAAAGGAGCTGCGCCCGCTTGTACGGCGCGAAACGGCGCGCGAAGCCGATCACCAGCGCGCGCTCGTCGAGGCCGGCGAGCATGCGTGCAAGCACCACCGGACGGTCGTGGCGTTCGGTGAAACTGCGCTCCAGATTGCTGCGCACCGTGGCGAGCAGCCGTCGCTTGAGCGAACGCTTGACCTCGAACAGCGCTTCGAGCGGGATGCCCATCGCGCGAGCCGAAAAATCGCTGCCGCGCACGGTCGCGGAGTCGGGCGCCATCAACGCGGCGATGTCAGGATGCGTCCAACTCGGCAGGTGCACACCGTTGGTGACCGCCGCGATCGGCAATTCGCCGCGCAGGAGCTTCGGCCAGAATGGCCGCAGCAGGTCCTTCGAGACTTCGCCGTGCAGTTTCGACACGCCGTTGGCGAACTGGCAAAAGGACAGCGCGAGATAGGTCATATTGAACGAGACGCGTTCGTCATCGCTGTGTCCCAGGGCGATGAAGCGATCCCAAGGCAGACCGACCCAGTTCGCGGCATCCGAGAAGTAGCGCCGCATCAGATCCTCGCCGAAGCGATCGTGGCCGGCCGGCACCGGCGTGTGCGTCGTGAAGGCCGTCGTCGCGCAGACGATTTCGCGCGCTTCCTCGAAAGTCAGGCCCTTCTCGCGCACCAATCGGCCGATGCGTTCCAGCGAAAGGAACGCCGCGTGGCCTTCGTTGATGTGGAACACGCAAGGTTCGATCTTCAGCCGCTCGAGCAGTCGCGCGCCGCCGCGGCCCAGCACGATCTCCTGGCGAATGCGCGCTTCCTGATCGCCGCCGTAGAGTCGCGAGGTGATCTCGCGATCTTCCGGCCGGTTCTTCTCGACGTTCGAGTCGAGCAGATAGAGCGTCACACGTCCGACCTGCACCGACCAGGCATGCAAGGTCAGCGCCGAACTCGGCAGTGTCAGCGTGATCTCCAACTGCGCGCCGCTTTCGTCGCGCACGGCGTCCATCGGCAACCGTCGCGGATCGTTGTTGAGGTCGAGGGCGATCTGTTCGCCGGCCGCCGACAGGCGCTGCTGCATGTAGCCGCGGCCGTAGAACAGCCCGACGGCGATCAGCGGCAGGTTCAGGTCGCTGGCCGACTTCAAGTGATCGCCCGAAAGGATGCCCAGGCCGCCCGAGTAGATGCGCAGCGATTCGTGGATGCCGAACTCGGCGGAAAAGTATGCCACCGGACGCGCCCAGAGCACGCCCGCATGGCGGGCGCCCCACGTGTGCGTCGAGTTGAGATACTCCTGGAGCCGGCGGTAGGCGTAGTTGATGCGGCTATACAGCACCAGCTCGGCGGCCCGCATCTCGAGCCGCTCGGGCGTGAACTCCGCCAACAGCGCGATCGGGTTGTGATCGAGCTGGCGCCAGCGGATGGGGTCGAGGTCTCGGAAGAGACTGTCGACCTCGGGGTGCCAGCTCCACCAGATGTTGCGTGCCAGCGCGACGCACTTTTCG
>JANMRV010000738.1:0-1399 GCA_031388685.1 Planctomycetota bacterium | reverse complement strand
GGTGGGTGTGCGCACGGTGCTCTCGACCACCGGCGGGAGTTTCCTCAGTCAGACCAACCGCGGCGATGTGTTCATCCGCATCGCGCCGCACCTCGAGCGCACGATCAACCTGGAGCGCTGCCTCGACGCGTTGAAGCGCGGCGAATTGGGCCAGATGCTCGCGGGCAACTACACGCAGCGCGACGTGATGCTCGAGGTGCGCCGGCGGCTTTCGCGCATCCCCCACGTTCGCTGTTCGGTGCGCAACTCGCCATCGTTCAACATCGGCGGCGGCAATTTCGAGATCGACTTCTCGATCCTCGGTCCGAACCTCGAGGCGCTGGCGGCTTACGGCGAAGAATTGCGCACGCGCGCGATCGCGCTCGGTGGCATCGTCGATGCGGACACGACGCTGCGGCTCGAACAGCCCGAGTTGCGCACGATCATCGACCGCGAACGCGCCTCGGACCTCGGTGTCGACGTCCAGGACATCGCCGGCGCCCTGCGCACGATGGTCGGCGGCGACGATCGCGTGACACGCTTTCGCGACCGCGACCTGGGCGAGGACTACGACGTGGAGCTCAGGCTCGAGCCCTCCGATCGCGACGCGGCTGCGCGCCTGGGCGAGTTGTTCGTGCCCGCCCATGGCGGCGCGAACCTGGTGCGGCTCGACTCGGTGGCGCACTTCGAAGCCGCCAAGAGCCCTTCGCGCGTCGATCGCATGGACCGTCAGCGCCAGGTTTCCTTGCGAGCCTCCGTGGCCCCGGGTTACGCGCTGGCCGATCGCCTCGCCGCCCTGCGCGAAGCGAGCGCGGCGATGAACATGCCGCCGACCTACACGACGCGCATTTCAGGCCGCGGGCGCGAGCTCGAGCGCACCTTCACGGAATTCCTGTGGGCCTTTTCGCTCTCGCTCGTGCTGATGTACGTGATCCTCGCCAGTCAGTTCGAGAGCCTCGTGCACCCGTTGACGATCCTGCTCTCGCTGCCGTTGTCGGTGCCGTTCGCGCTGCTCTCGCTTCACCTGAGCGAGAACACACTCAACTTGTATTCGGCGCTGGGAATTCTGGTCCTTTTCGGCGTGGTCAAGAAGAACTCGATCCTGCAGATCGATCACACCAATCAGTTGCGCGAGCGCGGCATGGAGCGCGCGGCCGCGATCCTGAACGCGAATCGCGATCGCCTGCGGCCGATCCTGATGACGACCTTGGCGCTGGTCGCCGGCATGTTGCCGCTGGCCCTCGGCAGCGGCCCCGGCGCCGAAGAACGTCGCGCCGTCGCCGTCGTGGTCATCGGCGGTCAGTTGCTCTCGCTGTTCCTGACCCTGATCGTCACGCCGGTTGCCTACAGCTACTTCGACGACCTCGGTCGTCTGTTCCGCCGCGCGAAGCGTTGACCGCGAATCGGCAAGTCAGGTGCC
>JANMRV010000674.1:0-1491 GCA_031388685.1 Planctomycetota bacterium | reverse complement strand
GGCGGCTTGGTCGCCTGGGGCAATGCCGTGGCCGGGCTGTTCCGGACCCAGCGTTCGGGGATCCTGGTCGGCATCTCCTCGATCGCCGGCGATCGCGGCCGCAAGGGCAATCCGATGTACGGCGCGTCGAAGGCGGCGATGGACCACTACCTCGAAGCGCTGCGCAATCGCCTGGCGGAATTCAACGTGCACGTGTGCACGATCAAACCCGGTTACATCGACACGGCGATGACCCAGGGCATGCCGGGATTGTTCTGGCTGATCAGCGCCGATGACGCTGCCGGACGCATCCTCAGGGCCGCGCGCTCGAAGGCGAACACGCGTTACGTGCCCTGGCGCTGGTGCCTGGTGGGCATGGCGCTCAAGTCGATTCCTTCGTTCCTGTTCCGCAAGCTGAACTTCTGATGACTGCGCGTCCGGCCTCGCGCCGCGGAGTGCCTCACGCATTCGAGTTCGTCGAGGGCTGGGGCATGGCCGTCGGAGCCTTCGGGCGCGTGCTGCGGCCGCGTTCGGTCGACGAGTTGCGCGAGTGCTTCGCGCTGGCGCGTCGCGAGGGTCTGACGCTCGGCCCGCGCGGTGGGGGAATTTCCTACGGCGACGCGAGCGTCAACGAGCGCGGGCACACGCTCGATTGCTCGCGCATGAATCGCATCCTGGACTTCGATCCCGCGAGCGGCGTCGTGAGCGTCGAACCGGGCGTGACCATCGAGCAACTTTGGAAGCACATCCTGCCCTTCGGTTACTGGCCGCGCGTCGTCTCTGGGACGATGTTCCCGACCGTCGGCGGCGCGGCCGCGATGAACATCCACGGCAAGAACAACTTCGCCGTCGGCACGATCGGCGATGCGATCTTGGAGTTCGAGTTTCTGCTGGCGAATGGCGAGCTGCGCCGCTGCTCGCGCAGCGAGAACAGCGATCTGTTCCACGCCGCGATCGGCGGCCTGGGCATGCTCGGGGTGTTCACGCGCGTCGTGCTCGAGACCAAGCGCGTTCACAGCGGCGATCTTTGCGTGCGCGCCATCAGCACGCGCAATCTCGGCCAGATGATGGCCTACATGGAGGCGCAGCGCGGCAACGCGGATTACCTCGTGGGTTGGGTCGACTGCTTTGGGAGCGGCAAGCAGATCGGGCGCGGACTGATCCACCACGCCAATTACCTGCACGAAGGCGAAGATCCCGATCCCGGGCGGACTTTGACCCTCGAGCATCAAAATCTGCCCACGAAAATCTTCGGGCTGATTCCGACTTCCGAGGTCTGGCGCATCCTTGCTCTGTTCAACAATGACTTCGGCATGCGCACGATCAACGCGCTCAAGTACCACGCCGGCCGTTTCGAGGCCCGCGCCAAGCCGCACCTGCAGTCCCACGCGCGCTTTGCGTTCCTGCTCGACGCAGTGACCTGGAAATGGGCCTACGGCCGCGAGCCGATCCGCTACGGGATGATCCAGTACCAGACCTTTCTGCCCAAGGAAGTCGCCGAGCGCGTGTTCA
>JANMRV010000671.1:0-8498 GCA_031388685.1 Planctomycetota bacterium | reverse complement strand
GTTCGGCGCGTTTGTCCTCGGTCTGTTCGATGATCGCCTTGAGCGTCTCGGTCAGCGGAATGCCGGCGCCGAGCAGCGTGCCCATCTGGCGCGTGGCCGCCGCGATGATCTCGACACTCGCGCCGGTCGGCGTGGCGCTTTCGTGGCGCATGCGCTTGACGCGCGCGAACAAACTCTCGGCCTTGAGTCCGGCGCTGGGTCGGCGGCCGCCGCGCAACTCCTGGATCTCGCTGACCAGGATGTTGTCGCGCCTCAGGCGCGTGCGCGCCTCGCGCGCCGTGTCGGCGTCGACGACGCCGGTTCGGACCGCTCCGCCGGGTGCATACGCCTTGTACTCGAAGATCGGCATCGCGCTTTTTGGACCTAGCCCATGTCGAGCTGCGTCACGCGCAGCACTTCATCGGGCGTCGTCAGCCGTTGTTTGATCTTCTCGACACCGTCGGCGCGCAGCGTGATCATGCCGCGGTCGATCGAGGAGCGCTTGATCTGCGACGCGGTGACACCTTCCATGACTTGCGTGCGCACGATCTCGTCGATCGGCATGAACTCGTAGATCGCCGTGCGGCCCGCGTAGCCGGAGTTGAAGCACTCCTGGCAGCCCGTGCCGAAGGCGATCTGGCCGTCGAGCTCCTTGGGATCGAGCGCGACCTTTTTGAGTTTGGCCGCCCATTCGTCGTTGATCGGCACGGTCACGGTGCAGTGCTTGCAATTCGTGCGCACCAGGCGCTGCGCGATCACCAGGATGATCGAACTCGCCACCAAGTAGGGTTCGACGCCCTGGTCGACCATGCGCGTGATCGTGCTGGCGGCGTCGTTGGTGTGGACGGTCGAGAACACCAGGTGTCCGGTGAGCGCCGCGCGGATCGCGATCTCGGCGGTTTCCAGGTCGCGGATTTCTCCGACCATCATCACGTCGGGGTCCTGGCGCAGGAACGAGCGCAGACCCGAGGAAAAGGTCAGTCCCTTCTTCACGTTGACCTGCACCTGGCTGATGCCGGCCAGCGAGTATTCGACCGGGTCCTCGATCGTCAGGCAGTTTTTCTCGGTCGTGTCGACTTCGGTCAGCGCGGCGTACAGCGTCGTGGTCTTGCCCGAACCCGTCGGGCCGGTGACCAGGATGATGCCGTGGCTCCAGTTGGAGTAGTCGCGCAGCATGGCTTCGTTGGCGGGCGAAAGGCCGATTTCGCCGATCGTGTACAGGCGCGCCGTCTTGTCGAGCAAGCGCATCACGATGCGCTCGCCCTGGGTCGTAGGCACCGTTGAAATGCGCACGTCGACTTCGCCGTCGCCGATGCGAATCGTGGCGCGGCCGTCCTGCGGCAGGCGGCGCTCGGCGATGTCCATCTTGCCCATGACCTTCACGCGGCTGACCATGGCCTCCTGCGCCTTGCGCGGGATCGGGTCCATGTCGTAGAGGATGCCGTCGATGCGAAAGCGCACCTGCATGCGGTCCGGATAGGGGTGGAAGTGCACGTCCGACGCGCGCAGCTTCAACGCCTGGAACAGGATCGTGTTGACGAGCTTGATGATCGGCGCCTTGTTGGCGCTGTCGAGCACGTCCTCGCCCTCGTCGATCTCGTTGGCGAGCCCGGCGATGTCGCCGTCCTCGGCGACATCGGCGAGTGCCTGGTCGACGCCGTCCGCCTTGTGGCGATACGCGCGGCCGATCAGCGAAGTGATCTCCTGCCTGGGCGCGAGCACCGGTTCGACGTCGGCGCCGTACAGCGCCGCGAGGTCGTCCATCGGATGCGGATCGAGCGGCGTGCAGGTCGCCACGCGCAGGATTCCGCCTTCCTCGGCCAGCGCGATCAGGTTGTAGTTTCGCGTGAACTGCACCGGCACGCGGTTGACGAAGGCGCCAGGGACGGTGACGTCCTCGAGGCTGTTGCGGTACTCGAAGCCAAGGTGCTGCGCATAGGCGCGCAGCAGATCGGGCTCGGGCAGATAGCCCTTGGAGAGCACGACGCGATCGAGGCTCTCGCCGCTCTCGGCGGCGGCCTTGCGGCACTCTTCGAGTCTTTCGCGGGAAAGTCCCGCATCGATCAACATCTCGGACAGGCTGACCACGGCTTACCTTCCTAAGTCTCAGTTCGGTTTGTTTTCGCCAGTGGGCGGGGTGGTCATCTTGGCGCGCTTCTCCGTGTCGATGCCGACATCGCCGGCCGGCACTTCGCCGCGCGCCGGCGATCCGTAGAGCGGCAGTTCGAAGCCTTCGAAGCGCACACCGGGCTTGTCGGCCGTACCGAAGCGCGGATCGATGATCTTGATGCGATCGGCGCCGATCGTGTCCGCGGCCTGCAGCTTCTTCTCGTAGGAAAGCTGTGCCAGGTCGGCGAAGTCCTTGTCGCGCAGGATGTGCGGAGTCACGAAGAAGTAGAGCGTGATGCGGTCCGCGCTGTCGACATCGCGCCGGAACAGCCAGCCGAGCACAGGCAGGTCCCCAAGCCAGGGCACCGAATTTCGCGAGTGCGTCTTGTTGTCGGTAATGATTCCACCGATCACCATCGTGTCGCCGTTGGGCACGTTGACCGAGGTTTCGATCGTACGCGTCAGCCGCGGCGGGGGGATCGAGAGACTCGGCGAACTGCTCGCGCTGAAGGTCGAGACCTCGAGGAAAACGTCGAGGCGCAGATACCCCGCGGCGCTGATCGAAGGCGAGATCTGCATCGTGATCCCGGCCTCTTCGTACTTGTTGAAATTCTCCTGCGTCTGTCCGCCCACGCCGCCGTTGGTCGTGATCGTGGTCGTCGGCTGCTCGTCCTTCGAAACGACCTTCGCCGTGCCGTTGTTGTTCACCAGCACCGAGGGCACGTTCAGGATGTTCGTGTTGGTCACGCGCTTGATCGCCTGGATCAAGATCGGCAGGTTGCCGATCGCATTGCCGTCCAGGATGCCCGCCGTGATCCCGTTGCTCGTGTTCGGCGAGCGCACGTCAGGGGCGCCGTCGCCGTCGCTGTCGGTCAAAGTCGACATGCCGAAGGCGGTGACGCCGAAGTTGCCGATGGCCCCCACGCCGGGAATGTCCGCGGCACTGAGTTCCACGCCCAGGTCGCGGAAGTCGTTACCGGACAACTCGACCAGCGCCGTCTCGATCAGCACCTGGTCGAGACGCTCGTCGAGCTTCGTGATCAGCGCGAGCATTTCTTCGTAGCGCGTCTTGCTGGCGGCGATGAGCAGCGAGTTCGTCGCTTCGTCTGGAACCACGACCGTCTGCGAGTCGCGCGAGGTGCCGCCCTGGGGGATCGCGGCATTTCCGCCCGGTTGCGCCCGGCCGCCGGCAGCTCCCTGCTGCACACGCGAAGCATCTTGAAGGAAGTCCTCGAGCACTTGCGCGAGATCTTTGGCCTTGACGTTTTCCAGCGCGTAAACGTGGTACGTGCGCTCGGGCTCGACAACGTCGACGTCCAGGCGCGCGACGAGTTCCTTGATCTGCTGCATATCCTCCGGCAGCGCCATCACGAGCAGCGAGTTCGTGCGCGCGTCGACCAGGATCTTGGTTTCGCCGCCGCCCGTCGCCGTCGCGCCCGGAGTGCCCGCCGCGCCGGGTTGCGTGCGGGTGCGTTCCGCCTGGCGCTGTTTGGCTTCGAGCAATTGTCCCAGCGTGTCGGAGATGTCCTGGGCCGCGGCGAATTCGAGCGGCAAGACGTCGAAGACCGGCGCCGTAGGAGAGTCATTCGCGGATTCCGTGTCGACGAGTTTCAGGATGCGCGCCAGCGAGCACACGTTGCTGGCGAAACCCTGCAGGATGACGCTGTTCGTCGTGCCGACCGGAATCACTCCGCCGGTCTGCGTGTCGGGCGAAAGGATGCGCAGCGAGTTGCCGAGCGAGCGCACGTCGGTGTGCGGCAGGTGCAGCACGGTGATGATCTGCGTCGCGACCTGGCCCTGGTACTTGTCGAGTTCCTCAGGCAGTACATAGATCGATTCGCCCTTGAGCGACTGCTTTCCCGGCTGGCTCTGCGACTGCACATCCTGGATCACGACCACCGAAAGCATGTCGGGGCCGACCTTCGTGCAGACGTAGTTGTTGATGAACAGGATGATCTGGAAGAAGGAGTAGAACTCGCTCGTGGGG
Source organism: Planctomycetota bacterium (assembly GCA_031388685.1). Lineage (GTDB taxonomy): Bacteria > Planctomycetota > UBA1135 > UBA1135 > JADJQU01. The sequence continues at coordinate 4,423 of JANMRV010000671.1, read as the reverse complement.
AAGCGCTTCTGCCCGAAGATCTTGACCTTCGCGCCGGCGAGCTTTGTTTGCGTGGCCGCGTCATAGGTGAAATTGATCCCGGTGGTCTGCTGGCAGATTTTCGTCAGGCTTTCCAGGTCGCAGCCGTCGGTCTCGTCGAACGCGACGATCCAGTAGTCGCCGTCGTCGGCGACTTGCGGAAGCTTGCCGCCGCCCGATTGCCCGCCGGATGCCGCGTTGATCGGAGCCTGGGGGGGCTGCGGGCGAGCGGGCTGTGGCGTGCTGGTCACCGGCCTGCCCGAGGAGGGGACCGGCGTCTGGGTCACCGGCGCCGGTGCCGGGGCGACCGCCGCGGATGCATCCGACCCGGCGCGCGCGGCCGAATCTTCCTTCTTCTCCTGGGCGGCATAGCCGGGAGTCAGGAGGGCGAAGACCACGAGGGGCGTGAGGAGAGCGGGCGCTTGAATCATGTTGGGTGAGGGGGCGGTCATTGCGATCTATCCCGTTGGGAACGCGAGGTTTAGCACCGCGCGAACGCTGGACGGATCGGCCGTTGGCGCACTCTAGGGCCCCGCCTGGGGTCAGTCAAACACGTGCTGGCTTGCGAGTGCATTCGTTTTTCCGCGGGACCGCGCGAAGATCGACGCTTCCCAATCGCGCATATTCCCGTGGCCCGGGAAGGCCAGCGGCCGTCGCTGAAGAAAAACGCCGGCTCTGGAGGATTGCGTTCAGTTCGTCGGCCAGCGAGAGTGCTCGGCTGGCAACCACCTTCGTGAAGCCAACCGAGCGCTCGATCGATGGCACGTGCGAAGGGATTTCTCGGAGTCGTGCAGCGCTACTCGCTGCCCCTGATCAGCGGCGTGCTGGTCGGCATGATCTTCGCGAACGCGGACCCCGAGGGTTACGCCGCCGGGCAGCAGGCCAGGCCGGTTGGGGACTGGAAGCTGTCCGGTCACAGCGTCGATCTGACGTTTCTGCTCAACGACGTTTTCATGGCGTTTTTCTTCGGCCTCGCTGCCAAGGAAATCACGGATGCTTGCCTGCCCGGTGGCGTGCTCTCGCCGCCCTCCAAGGCGATCAATCCATTGATCGCGTGCGTCGGTGGCGTGGCGGGACCGATCGCCATCTACTTCGGTGGCTTGGCGCTGATCCAGGCGACGTCGATCGTCGAGGATCCGGCTCAATTGGAGGCGATGTCGCGCGGCTGGGGGGTGCCTTGCGCCACTGACATCGCGATCGCCTGGCTGCTGGCACGGCTGGCCTTCGGCGAGGGGCATCCGGCGATCGACTACCTGCTGCTGCTCGCAATCGTCGATGACGCCATCGGGCTAGTGATCATCGCCGTTTTCTATGGCGATCCCTCGCATCCGATCGAGCCCACCTGGCTGGCCCTGGTCGCACTCGGGGTGCTCTTTGCGTTTTGCCTGAGGCGTTTTGGAGTGGCGCGCTGGTGGCCCTACGTGATCCTCGGCGGGACGCTCGCGTGGGTAGGGATGTTCAAGGCCAACGTTCATTCGGGTCTGGCACTGGTCGGGATCGTGCCGTTCCTGCCGGCTGGGCCGCGCGACCCGAAGACGGGGCACTCAGGGGCCGGCTTCGCCCTGGCGGATTTCGAACACGCCCTGAAACTGCCTGTCGATCTCGGGCTGTTTTTGTTCGCCTTCCTCAACGTCGGCCTCGAACTGGCCGCGATCGGTCCTTTGACGTGGCTGATCCTAGCAGCCCTGGCCTTGGGCAAGACCCTCGGCATTGGCCTTGCGGCTCTGCTGGCCCGCTCCCTGGGCTTCCAGCTCCCTGCGCGTGTTGGCGTGCGCGAGCTGTTCCTACTGGGGTTGATCGCCGGCGTCGGGCTGACCGTCGCCGTCTTCGTCGCGGGCGAGGCTTTCGCGGATCGCGGGCTCGCGCTGCAGGCAAAAATGGGGGCCCTGCTTTCGGTCTTCCTAGGCGTTGGAGCCTTGCTCCTGGCGCGCGTTTTTGCCCCGCGGACGCGCCGGGAAGAGGCTGATCCTGACTGAAGCTGACTGCGACGCGCGGGAGTTCCGGTACGAACCTGCCCCCTCGTCGGTATCCTCTTCGGACTCAATTCACATGGATCTCCGCCAGCTGTTCCAGCCCAGCGATCTCATTCTGGGCTTTGCTCCCAACGACAAGTGGGAAGCCATTCGCCTGTTGGTCACGCATCTTGCGCGCAGCGGGCGCTTCAGCGCCGAGATCGGCGAGCGCGTGTGCGAACAGGTGCTTTCCCGTGAGCGCTCGATGTCGACCGGCATGGAGCGTGGCATCGCGATCCCGCACGCGGCCGTGGACGAGGTGACCAAGGTCACGGCGTGCATGGGCATCGTGCAGCGCGAGGGCGGTCTCGCTTTCGAGAGCATCGATGGGCAGCCGGCCAGACTGGTCGTTCTGTTGGTGATCCCGCGCGCTCACAAGCTCTTGCACATTCGCACGCTCGCCGATGTGGCGCGTGTCCTGGGCAACGACCGTGTGCGCGAGATGCTGGTCGCCGCCAGCCAGCCCCAGCAGGCGTGGGAAGCGCTCGGAGCGGCCGAACCGGCGCGCTGAGACCAGCGCCGAGCTTCGACCGCGGCAGCGCTGCAGGAGTCGTCATTCGTAACCTCGCGCTTCGCCGCTGTGTGCTCCTGGCCGCCGCGGCGTCCGTCGGCGCGGGCGGTCTTGCGGGCGAGGCCATTCAACTTTCGGCTTCAGGCCTGGCGCTCGGCTTCGGCCGCGCGAGCGCACTTGGACTGGCCGTTTTCGTCGCGGGTTATGCCGTCGGTTCGTGGCGCGCCGGCAGATTCACGGGCAGCGACCGGCGTTGGCTCGCTGCCGCCGGCGCGCTTTCCTTGCTGCTGCCTTGGATCGGCGTGCGAGCGATCCTGTTCGCTTCGGCCGCCGGCTGGTCGACGCCTGTCGCCGGTGCCATCGCGGCCGCTGCGCTCGCGTCCAGCGCCGCCGTGCAGGGCGCGCTGCTGCCAGCGCTGTTGCGCGTCGACCAGCAGTTTTGCAATTCGCGCGGAGTCGCGCTCGTTTTTGCAGCGAATCTCGCCGGCAGCGTGCTGGGCGCGCGCCTGATCGGTTTCGATCTCGTCGCGCATTTCGGCCGCGCCGAGGCGGCGGTCGCGGCCGGGGCAAGCGCGGCGCTGGGAGCTTGGGTCGCCGCGGCGTGGGCGTCGGCATCTGCTGTTGCATCGGTCGCTCCTGCCCGGGCGCGGGCCGCGACGGCCGCGGACCTGTCGCGGTCAGAGGCCGCGATTCTCGCCGGCCTCGCAACAGCGTGGGCGATCGCGCTGGAGTGGATCGGAATGCGTCACGCGCTTTTGTGGCTGGAGAGTCAGCAGGCGACCTTGAGCGCCGTGCTCTCGGCCAGCCTCACGGCGCTTGCGATCGGTGCGCTCTTCGCTCTGATCCTGCCGCGCGGACGCGCGGGCCTGTTCGCGTTGATCCCCTGCATGGTCGCCGGCACATGGTGGATCGCAAGCGGAGCGACTTTCGTCCACGCCCACAGCGCCGGATCCCGCTATTTCTTCGCGCTCGGTCTGCTCGGGCCCGCGTTGCTCGCGTTCGGCGCCTGGATCCCCATGCTGTACCGTTCGAGTGTCGGCGAGGTCGGCGCGCGACTCGGCGATCTATTGTTGCACGAGGCCTGGGGCGCGCTGCTCGGAGCCGCGCTCGCCCACGCGCTGCTCGTGCCGAAGTTCGGACTCGCCGGCGCGCTGGCGGGATTGGCCCTGCTCGGCGCGGCGTTGGCCTGGATCGTGTCGTTCCGTTCGCGGCCGGCGCTGAAGGCCGGAGTGCCCATCGCGCTCTTCTCCATCGGCATTTCGGCGCTGCTTGCGCGCGCGGATGAGCCTGCGCTGGCTTCACCGTTGTACACCGATCCGTCGCTCGCCCTCTGCTCCTTCGCCGAGGACGCGCAGTTCGCGGTCGGAGTCGTGGACGACGGCATTCAGGGCGAGCGCACGCTGTTGACCGATCGCTTTCGGGCGGCCGGCACCGGCCGCGACTACGCATACATGCGCGCGCTGGGACATTTGCCGGTCCTACTGCATCCCGCGCCCAAACGTGTCGCGGTCATGTGCCTGGGCACGGGCACCACGCTCGGTGCCGCGTTTCTGCACGACGAGGTCGAGCAGATCGACGTGCTCGAGATTTCGCCCGCGGTCGTCGAAGCGGCGCCGTGGTTCCTGGCCGTCAATCACGGTGCGTTGGAGCCTGCCGCCGCGTCGCGCGTGCACGTTCGCAGCGGCGATGGGCGGCGTCTGCTCGCGGATTCGCCGGGCGCCTACGACGTCGTGACCATGGAACCGTTGCTGCCCGACTCGCCCTTTGGCGTCTATCTCTACACGCGCGAGTTCTACGCGGTCGCGGCGCGTTCGCTCGCGCCGGGCGGCATGCTCTGTCAGTGGGTTCCGCCGCACGCCCTTGAGCCGCGCGTGTTCGAGGC
>JANMRV010000667.1:0-7977 GCA_031388685.1 Planctomycetota bacterium | reverse complement strand
CGCGGGAACGGGCACCGAGAAAGGTCCACGGCAAGGATCGCAAGCAGAAGTTCCCGGGACGCAAGGGCGCGCATGCCGGCGGGGCCGAGCGCTCCGTCGAGCCGCCGCGCAGTGGTCCTCGCCTGGCCGTGCTGCTCGCCGCTCACCCTCCGCCTCCACCCGCACCGCCCCGGGCGGCCGGAGGCACCCCGCGGGTCTGGCGCGGGCTAACACTCTCGGACTTCCAGATCCAGGCCATCGACGCCATCGCGGCCGGCAAGAACGTGCTGGTCGGGGCTCCGACCGGCGCCGGCAAGACGCTGGTCGCGGAATACGCGATCGAGGACGCGATCCTGCGCAAGCGCCGCTGCATCTACACGTCGCCGATCAAGGCGCTCTCCAACCAGAAGTACCGCGACTTCCGCGACGATCCCAGAGTCGAGGTCGGGCTGATGACCGGCGACGTGACGCTCAATCCGACGGCGCAGGTCCTGATCATGACCACGGAGATCCTGCGCAACGCGATCCTCGAGAATCCGCGCCAGCTCTCCGATGTCGAGTACGTGGTTTTCGACGAGATCCACTTCCTCGATGACGCCGAGCGCGGCACGGTCTGGGAAGAATCCCTGATTTTCGCGCCGGAGAGCGTGCGCTTCATCTGCCTCTCAGCGACCGTGGCGAACATCCATGAACTCGGGAAGTGGATCGCACAGATCCGCAGCCACCCGCTCGAGGTGATCGAGTCCCATTGGCGTCCTGTTCCGCTGACGCACCGATTGTGGAATCCGCGCACGGACGTCTTCGAGCTCGAGGACCTGCCGAAAATGCGGCGCAAGGCCGAATCGTTTGCCTCCGAGGAGCCGCGCGGAAGGGGCGATTCGCGCGGCCGGCGTGGACGACGCGACGGCGGAAGGCCGCCGCGCCAGCAGCAGCCCGAACCGGACCTCCTGCTCGACCAGCTCGAACACGTCGGCGCGCTGCCGGCGCTGGTTTTTTCCTTCAGCCGCAAGGACTGCGAACGTCACGCGCGCCGCAATGGCGGCCGCGAACTCCTCTCGCGCGAGGAACGCGGGAGAATGGCCAAGCTCCAAGAGGAACTGGTCCAGCTTTTCAAGCTGCCGCCCGCCTCTCAGTCGGGCGAAATCATGGGCCTGGCGATGCGCGGCATCGGCTACCACCACGCCGGCATGCTGCCGATCGACAAGGAACTGGTCGAACGGATGTTCACCAGCGGCCTGTTGAAGATGCTGTTCACGACCGAAACTTTCGCCCTGGGCATCAACATGCCCGCACGCAGCGTGGTGTTCCATTCGCTGCGCAAGTTCGACGGCACCAGCGTCGATTGGCTGCGCACGCGGGAGTACATGCAGATGGCCGGCCGCGCCGGCCGCCAGGGCATCGACCGCGAAGGCCTGGTGTTCTCGATCCTCGACGACACGGCGCTGCGCGAGGCGCCGCTCGAACGCATCCTTTCGGGCACGCCTGAATCGGTGATGAGCCGCTTCAAGCTCTCTTACTCGACAATTCTGCACTTGATCGTCACGCTTGGCCGCGAGCGCCTCTTCGAAGCCTGGGAAAAAAGCTTCCACCACTTCCAGCACCGCGCGGGGACGCAGAAGGCGCAGCTCAAACTGCGCGCCGAGCAACGCGTGCTGCTCCAGGCGCACTTGGGCTTTCTGTCCGAAAACGGATATCTGGACGAGAAGGATCAGCTGACCCCAAAGGGCAGGGTGGCTCAGCTGCTCAACGGCTACGAGATCCAGCTCGCGGAACTCTTGTTCCGCGGAACGTTCGAGAATCTGCCGCCGCGCGCCCTGGCCATGATCTTCGCTGCTCTCGTCTACGAGGAACGCCGTCGCGGTGGTGGACCGTTCCTCCCTTTCAAGACGTTCGGCACGCTGCGCAAGCAGGTCGATCTCGTGCTCAGCTCGCTAGTCCAGAGTGAGCTGCGTCAGGGCATTCCTGAGCCCATGAAAGTTGCGGATTGGGGGCTGACTCCCGCCGTTCTGGCCTGGTGCGACGGGGCCGAAGTGCACGAACTCGAGGACGTGACCGACGTGTTACCCGGTGACGTTGTCCGCACGCTGCGCATGGCCCTGCAGTTCGTACGCCAGGTCCGGCGCGCGATCGATCCAAGCTGGGATCTGCGCGACTCGCTCGACAATGCGCTGGCGCTGGTCGATCGGGACGAAATGAACGCCAGGGCACAATTGGAACTGGGATAGTTTTTCGCGCGCGCCCGCTGCAGCGGGTCCACGAATCCTCGAATTTTCCCCGGCCTCGCGCCCAGGCACTCCTGGAAGTCCTTGCCGTGGGTTGACGCGTCGGGGGCTTCCCGTACATTGAACCTGTCCCCGCGCCCCGCGCGGAGGCAGACGGTCCCCACACCCACCTGGACTTCGAACTTCGGCCACTCCTCACTTCCGGCGCCAATGCCGACGATTGTCGGCGCTCGCGCTGAACGACTGCCGGCATTTGCAGGCCGTTTCGAAACCAAGATCCTCCAACGAGCTATTCCCCGCACACGATGCGACAGAACTTCTTTTCCAGTTGCGCAGCAGGACTGCCTTTTCTGCTCCCTTTTGCGCTGGTGCCCGGCGCGCTGGTCGCGGGGCCCGCTCAGCCGTTGCATGCGGCGGCGAGCCTGAGTGATCCCGCGCCGGCGAAGATCACGCTGAAGACGGCGGATGAGCAGACGCTCTCCGCGACGTATTTCGCGCCGATCGACACCAAACAAAAGGCTCCGGGAGCACTGCTGATTCACGACACGGGCGGATCTCGCGCCGATCTGCAGCCGCTCGCGCTGCGCTTGCAGAAATCAGGATTCGCCGTGTTGAGTTTGGACTTGCGCGGTCACGGCGAAAGCGCGACGAACGAATTCAACTGGAAACAACTCGACAGCGACGGCCAACTGCGCGCCTGGAATGCGATGCCCGGTGATGTGAAAGCGGGTGTCAATTTCCTCGCCACTCACGAAGGCGTGATGCCGGCACAGGTCAGCCTGATCGCCCACGCTTCGGGGGCAGGCCTGATCGCCAGACATTCGGTGCGCGACGAACGTATCTGCGATCTGGTGCTCATCGACCCCAAGACGGAAGCCTTCAAAGACTCGCTGGTCAAGGACCTGCAGCAGCTCGGCGGGCTTCCGACGCTGGTGATTGTCGGCAAGGGCGAGGAGAACGCGGGCAAGCGCCTCTCCGAAGCCTCCGGGCGCGCCACGGGTGCGGTCACCTGGATGGACATCAAGGCTTCCAAGCTCGCCACCTCGGAGATGCTCACGGACAAGGCGATGTACGGCGACATCTCGCGCTGGATCGTGGAGAAGGCGCTGCCCAAGCAGCCGAAGAATTGAGTCCGTCCTGAAATCAAGGCGAGCCGCGAGTCAGCTACCTGACTCGCGGCTCGCTTTTCTTTGAAATCTGATCGCGGCGCGCTTGCGAGAGCTGCGCCGCGTCCGCGGCTCACTTGCCCGAGGAGCGCAATTCCTTCACGCGCATGCGCGTGACCTTCATTTTCGTGCCGGCGGGCAGCAGGAAGCCGACGGCGCCCTTGCGCGACTGAGTCCAGTTGGCCGTTATGGGGTCCGGCGTAAAGTCTTCGGGATAGTAGATCAGCTCGAGTGTCGAGCCGATCATCTTGACCGTGATCTCGTACTGTTTGCCGGCGACGATGGCGCCCTCGCCGCTCGTGGAGAATTTCACCATCGGCACGGTGCTGTCGGCGCGCTGGCCAAGCCGCGTGTAGAGTTCGAACTCGCCGGACTCCAGCGTGAACTGCATGTCGAGTACGAAATCGCGCCACTGTTCGCGGTCGCCGATCGAGATCAGCCCCTGGCCCTTGGCGTTCGCGTCCGGGCCGATAATGCTCAAGGTGCCGTTCTCGAGGTGGTGCGAAAAACCCTGGGCCTTGACCGGGTTCCAGAAGCCGGCCTGCTCGCCGACGAGCAACAGCTTCCAGGGCGCCTTCTCGATGACCGCAGGCGTGAAGGTCGCCGTGGCGAGTTCGTCGGATTCCTTGATCACGTCGCGGAAGTGCGGTTCAAAGATGGCGCGCAGTGCCTTGTTGCGAGTCTTCACCGCATCGTCGAAGAGCTTGAGGATCTCGTCCTCGGCTTTGGTGTAGCGACCAAGCGCCGCACTGCCCTGATCGGGATTCGCCGCCGCGAAAGCCTTGGCGTCAGCGTGCAGGGAATTGACGAAGGCCAGGTTGAGGTCGCCCTTGGCCTTGCCGATCCTCGCCTGAAACTCGGCGCCCATGATGTCGGCGCCGATTTCGAGGTCCCCCAGGGCGCGGCGATGTTCCCCGATCCTATCGGGCGAGAGCGTTGCGAGCTGCGCCAGGTCCTTTTCGATCGCCTCCATGCTTTGGAGTCTCAGCGTGCGCTGCTTCTCGCGCTCGATCAGAGTCAAGGCCCTGGCGCGCGCTGTGCCAATATCCTGGGCGTTGTCAGAGGCCTGCCACTGGTCCTTTTCCTTGTCGGTGAATTGGATCAGCTCCTCCGCGGACGCGCGCGTCGCCAGGGCGCTGAGTCTACGCACCTCGTCGATGATGCGGGTCTGTTCCCTCGCTACGGCCTCCTCGGCCTCGCGAGCCGCGGTGTTCTTTTGAGCCACGACGACTACGAAGATCGTCGCTCCGAGGGCGAGCACTCCCGTGACGATCCAGGAGATCATCATGGTCTTGTTTTCGCGCTGGATCGTGCCGAGGGGGCGCCGACGCCCATTGTCCTCCTGGCCTGCTTCGTCATCCTCGTCAGAGGCCCGGCCACGCGCGACGGACTTGGCAACTGAAGGCTTCTTGAGGGGTGCCTGGGCCGCGCTCGCCGACCTGGAGGGAGCGCTCGCGGCGCTTCCCGGCCGGGACGGCGAGTTGGTCGCTGCGCTGGCCGGCCTCGCGGCCGCACTTGCGGCGCTCGCTGGCCTCCCAGGCACTTGTGCAGCGCTCGCCGGCCTGACTGCGGAAGCGGGCCGCGCTGGTACGACCGCCGGGCTCGCAGGTCGACTCGACACGCTCGAAGCTGGCGACTTGGCGCGCATCTTCTCCGCCGCGCGTGCCGCGGCACAGGCCGGACAGAGCACTCGCGTCGAGACCACTTCCCCACTGGCTTGGGGGTTGAATTCCGTTCCGCACTTCTCGCAGGTTGACATGGTTGGGCCCCTTGTGGGGATTAGGATCTCAGCGCTGATCTTCGCGCTGTGCGCGCTGTCGCTCTAGATACATGGACTTGAGGCGCGAACGCCCCTGGAACGGCTCCTTGCGACCTCGCAAGGTTGAACGCAACAATAGATACCCTCCGATGGCGAGCAGGCCCATCAGGATCGCCACCACCTTCGACTTGCTGCCGGTGGGACTCGCGGCTTCGATTTCGCGAATGCTGCGCACGAGCATGTAGGGCGAGGTGCGCTGCACGTGCGTCTTGCTCTCGTAGCTGACCATCCGGTAGAGCAGGCCGTCGACTTCGAGGACTGTGCGCTGCGACTCGAAGTTGGGCGGCACGCCGATGAAATCGAACACCACCGCTTCATCGCCGTTGGGCTGGGCGACCGTGCCGCGCCACACATCCGTGATGTCGTGCACCGGGCGCTCGAGTTTGACGGCGTAGAGACCTCCGACCAATCCGCGCACGCGCAAGAATTCGCCGCGGTAGAGATCGGGCTGCGCGACCACCTTGGGGTAATCGAAGTAGTTGGCGGAGTTCTCGGCCGAGTCGTTGCCGTTCGGAGTGCCGACCTGCCCCCCAGCCTTGGCCACGGTGGCTTCCGGGGTCATGCCCGCGAGCAATTCGACCAACTTCGCGTAGCCTGCAGTCTCGAGGAATTCATCGCCGTTAGCGGTGTCGGCGAACGCGCCCTCGTAGCTAGTCAGCAGCTCCACGCGCTTTCTGGCCAGACGTTCGTCCAGCGACACTTCGGGCAGCGCCGCGGCTGCGGCCTCGGCCTTCAGACGCTCCGCCGTGGCGCGCTCGACCGCGGCCTGCGTGCGCCGATATTGGACGAAGGCCGCGATGCCGCAGAAGATGCAAAGCACCCCCAGCCCAACGATCAGGCGCCCCTCCCGAGTTTTCAGGAAGGGCACCTGCGGTGAGGGTTCCAGGAATGGCCGGCGCGGACGCTGGACTTCTTGCTGCGCGTCGTTCATGGGCGCCAGTGACCGAAGGGCGCACTCACTTGCCGGGCGGAGGCACTCCGAGGCCCGGCGGCGGCATTCCGAGCGCGAACTCGATCTTCTGGACCTTCTCGCGCTTGGCGAGGTTGATCACGGTGATGACTTCGTGCCAGGGAACCTTGGCCTCCGCATCGACGATCACGGGCACGTCTTCGCGGCCCAGTCGCAGATTGTCGGCGTGCTGGTCATGGATCAAACCCTGCAGTTCTTCGTCGTTCTCGACGGTGCGTGTCAGGAACTTCCTTACGGTGACCTTCAGGTCAGGGTTCCAGTACATGGCGACGCGGATCTCCTGGATCAGCGCCTGAGTCGAAGCCACCCCGGCGGTGCCCTTGTCCAAAGGCAGCCACGAGTCGAACTTGCCCTCAAGTTGCTTGAACTTGAAGGAGCACATGTAGAACAGGCACAAGCAGAAGATCACGTCGACCATCGCGACGACGTTGATGCCTACTGGGTTGTCTTCGTCACTACTGCCGCCGGCCATGGGTTTGCTCCGTTGTCTGGGTCATTACTTCTTCTCTTCCGGCGGCCTGGCCGCACCAACCTCGATCATGTGGATCCCGGCCATTCCACACAGCGTGATCAACTGCTGGATGTGCCCGTACGGCGCGAACTTGTCGGCACGCACATTGATCTTGCGCTTCGACATACGCTTGCCCGCGACGGGATGGATTTCCGTGTCCAGGGCAGCCTCCGCGAGCATCTTCACCTGGGCATTGATCGTGTCCATGCTGAACTCCTCGGAGCGGATGATGTAGATCCAGTGCTCCAGCTCACGACAGACTCCGCCCTTGGCGTTGACCGAACAATTGAACGAACCTTCATCGGGCCGGTGAGCGACGTTGACTGTCGTGCGGAACTCGTCGGTGTCCGACTTTTCCTTCTTCTGCTCCTCGACCATGTCGGCGTTGGGCAGAACGACTTCAGCCAGCTCGCGCTGGGACATGTCCGCGCCCAGCATGAAGAAAAGGAGCAAAAGGAACATGATGTCGATCATGGCGATCAGATTGCAGCTGACCTCTTCCTTGACCTGCGGTGCGACTCTACGTGCCATGGTTCTTGTTGCCCCTTTTCGTCAGGGAGTCTTTAGTGCCCCTTGGGGCCGGTCACCAGGTTCTTCAGCATGTCGACCGCCTGCAGGTTCATCGACAGGGTCATCTTCGTGACCTTGTTCTTGAACACGAAATACATGGTCAAGAAGATGATGGCGGTGAACAGACCCATGGTCGTGTTGACGAGTGACTCGTACACACCCTTAGCCAGGTCACCGGGGGTCGGGGACTTGAGCCGCTCGATTTCCTGGAAGGACGCGATCATTCCGGTCACCGTACCGAGCAGACCCAGCAGCGGGGCGACGTTTCCGATCAGCGAGAGGTAGGAGATCTTCGCGTTCAGCTTGAAGGTCTCTTCCTGGGCCGCCATTTCGAGGCCGTCGATCATGTGCTCGTAACCGGCGTGACGCATGCGCAGTGAAGCGCCGGCGATGGTGGCGAAGTAGCCGGCCTCCTCATTGCACAGTTCGATGGCCTCGTCGAACTTCTCCTCGTTGATCAAGGCCTCGACCTCGCCCGTGAAATCCGGCGGGGCGAGCTTCACACGGCGAAGGTTGATCGAGTGTTCGATCACGAGAGCCGTACCAGCGACCGAACAGGCCACGAGCATCCAGCCGACGGAGCCGGTCTGGTTGAACAGGTCGAGCATTGTCCTGTCCTTGTGCCCTGCGATTTCCTGCGCGAGCGCGGGCAGGGCGGAAAGGGACATGGCAACGGCGGTCAGGGCCGTGATCATCAGATAGCGCAGATTTTTCATCAGACTTCGAAGGGCGTTCAGGGG
>JANMRV010000646.1:0-2697 GCA_031388685.1 Planctomycetota bacterium | reverse complement strand
GTTCGGGACGCCCTGCCCGCCGCCATGGCCGGGCAGGACCTCCCTCAATCAATTGGCGGACGGGATCCCCAAGCTGAGCTGTTCGACTTAGCATGCAGTCTGCGGTTTCAGAGCCCCCCCCCACATACGACCGGCCAACCCTAAACGGACGATCCCCATGACAGGACTTTTTCGTAGCGCGCTCCTCGCACTCGCAGCAGCCACCGCCCTCGGTGCATTCGTGTTCGGCCACGAGGACGACGGGAAAGTCTTCGATCGTCAGAAGCCCTACAAGGGGCCGGGTTACCACAGTCCGCTCGGAGTCAATGGCACTCCCTTGCCCGCGTTCATTCCGTCGACAGCTGGAGGAGCGGGCTCCTACAACTTGTCCGTGTTCAACTCACTCAATGTCAGGCTGCTGTCCTGGTTGCCGCTGAACACTTGGGGAGCGGGGCAACAGAACGGCAACTCCGGCTGGGGTTACGTGTCAGCGTCGGGTCGCGAGTACGCGTTGATGGGCCTCTACGGCGGAACGGGCTTCGCTGAGATCACCACACCCGGCCAGACGGTCAACGTGGGCTACATCGCGGGACCGGCCAGCTTGTGGCGTGACATCCGCATCTACAAGCACGCGACCCTTGGCGACTTTGCCTACGCGGTCAGCGAAGGCGGCGGCGGAATTCAGGTCATCAGCCTGGCCGGCATCGACAGCGGTGTCGTCACGCTGGTCAACACGATCAACACGGGGCCCGGCCCGGCCGCGACGCACTCGATGGAGATCAACGAACAGACCGGCTTCCTCTACCGCTCCGGCGGCGGGTCGAACGGGCTGCGAATCTACGACCTCAAGCCTGACCCGACGACGCCGCTTTACGTCAGCGCGTGGTCGACGAAGTACACGCACGAAGTCACGCTGGCGAACTACACCAGCGGACCGCTCGCCGGCAAGGAGATCGCTTTCGCCTGCGGTGGCGACAACGGTGGCTGGGCGAATACGGGCATCGACATCCTCGATGTCACCAACAAGGCCAACATCACAGCCGTGACGCCGCGGTTGCTTTGGCCCAGCGGTCAGTACGGTCACCAGTGCACGCTGTCGGCCGACAAGACGCGCTTGTATCTCAACGACGAGCTCTACGTGCCGAACCTGGGCGGCACGACGATCAACCACGTGTTCGACATCTCGAACCTGGGCACATCGGCGCCTTTCTTCCTGAACACCTTCACCAACGGCAACTCGGCGATCCCGCACAACGAGTACACGCTGGGCACCAAACTGTTCCAGGCGGCCTACACCAGCGGCGTGCGCGTCTACGACCTGGCGCAGAGCGCTACCAACCCGCCCGAGATTGCCTGGTTCGACACGCGGACTTCCGACGACAACGCCTCGTTCAACGGGCTGTGGAATGTCTATCCGTTCTTTCCTAGCGGTGTCGTCACAGGCTCCGACCTCGAGAGCGGACTGTTCGTGTGGTGGGTCGGCGCGCCGTTACTCTCGTTCTCGTTCCCGAATGGTCAGCCTGCAACGGTCTCGAACGCGGGCTCGTCGCTGCGCGTGCAGATCACCGAGGCTCAGAACAACGTGCTCGCCGCGGGCACGGAGCGACTGTGGTATCGCACGACCGGAAACTGGAACAGCGTTCCGCTCGTCGCGCTGGGTGGTGGTCTCTACGACGCCAACTTCCCGGCCGTGGCCTGCAACTCGGTCTACCAGTACTACGTGACCGGCACGACCACGAACAACATCGTCTGGTCGAGCCCGGAGGACGCGCCGATCTCGTTCCACTCGACGACCGCATCGATCTGCACCACAGCGCCGGTCGTCTACTGCACGCCGAAGGTCAACTCCTTGGGCTGCACGCCGTCGATATCTTTCGTGGGCACGAATCCGTCGGTCTCGGCAGGTTCGGGTTTCACGATCAACGGCTCGAACGTGCGCAACGGCAAGCCGGGCCTGATGATCTACAGCCTGGCGGGTCGCGACGGCGCTCCCTTCTTTGGCGGAACGTTGTGCGTCGCCGCGCCGGTGAGCCGCTCTTTCGCGCTGAACTCGGGCGGGAGTCCTTCGGGCAACGACTGCACCGGCGTCTACTCGATCGACCTCAACGCCTACATCGCAGGCGGCACGGGCGATCCCGGCCTGGCGCTGGTCGGCAACACGGTTCGCACGCAATTTTGGGGGCGCGACCAAGGCTTTGCCGCGCCGAACAACGTGACGCTCACGGACGCGCTCGAAGCGCAAATCGCGCCATGAACTGACCGGAATCGCCGGGGTTTGCCCTGGCCGATCGAGTACGCCAAGGAGCGGCGCCGCGGGACGGAAGTCCTTGCGGCGCCGCTCGCGTTCCGGTCCGTACAATTCGCCTCCCCTTCGGCACGCCGGATTGTCTTGGCGCGCCGACTTCGTTCCAGATTTTCGGAGGCTACCCGTGACGCTCGCCGCCCTCGTGCTCGCTCTCCAACAGACCGGTGACGCTTCCGCGCCCGCACTGCATTTCGAGCGCCGCGTTCTTTCGGACAAGTTTTACTGCGAGGGCGCCACAGCGGCGGACTTCGACAAGGACGGATTCGTCGATGTCGTCTCGGGACCGTACCTCTATCGCGGACCCAAGTTCGATGCGCCGATCGAGCTGTATCCCGCCGTGGCTTTCGACCCGGCGGGTTATTCGGACAACTTCTTTGCCTGGTCGGTCGATCTCGACGGCGATGGCTGGCTCG
>JANMRV010000644.1:0-7797 GCA_031388685.1 Planctomycetota bacterium | reverse complement strand
GTCGATTGTTCCCTGAGTCAGGTACTTCCCCACCCTACCTTTTCGCCGCGCGCGCGTGAGCGTTGCGCGGATCGCGAATGAACGGGTGGAAAAATCCCCCGCGCGGTACCCAAGGAACTCCGCACCCACGTCGGCCAGGTTCGCATGATAGTGTGGATCGGCACTTGACTCGGCGTAGCGGAGATTCTCGGAATGGCTGAATCACGAATGGCGCATGCGGCTGCAATCGTCATGACGATGATTCTTGCCGTCGCGGGGATGATGGCGTGTGCAACGCCCCGGCCCCATCAGGCAGAGACTTCGTTTGACTCCTCGCTTTGGAAGGGAGAGTCTGACTGGCGACGGCCCTGGACTATTCGAAGAAGCATGCTTCACGACTTGCTCGCCAACCATCTCCACATGGGGATGGAGCTGAGGGAAGTAGAGGCGTTGCTTGGCCATGACAATGGTGGCACCCTGGAGGACGGGGTGATCATCTACTGCATCGGACGAAGCACCGAGACGGACGAGTCCAGCTACGACTGGCTCAATATCGGCATTGGTCAAGACCGGCTCGTCACGGGTCTTGATTTGAGCAAGTGGTAGATCGCGTTAGCGTTTTCGAGTCCGCTACTTTCCAATCCTGCCTTTTCGCCGTGAGCGCGTGCCCGAGGCGCACGCTCACGGCGAATAGGTACGGCGTGGAAGTACCTGACTCGGCATAGACAGCTGCCCCGCGAGGAACTGATTCCCCGCGGGGCAGCGATTCAATACCCGCGCGCGCCGTGCTCAGATCGACGCGATGTACGCGAGCAGCGCTTCGATGTCCGCTTGCACGTTCGTGCTGTGCAGGTCGAGCTGGACCTTCGAGGCGCCTTGCACGAACTGTTCGTGGCCGCGCACGTCGTGGAACTCGTTGAAGAACTTGCCCAAGCCCGGATAGGGCGTCAGGCCCGGGAACGCGGGACTGCCGTAGATCGGACTCAGCGCCTGCGCTTCGGGATCGACCACCATGCGCAACGAGAAGGCGCTGTGATCGTGGAAGTAGGGCGCGGTCGACCACACGCCCAGTTTCGTCGGGATCGAGAACGCCCGGCCGTCGCGCTTGAAGAGGATCGGCGGCGAGAACGGATCCGCCGGGTCGGTCAGGCACGGGTAGCTGTTGGCATCGTCGCGCGTGAAGTCGTCGTTGGTGTCCGCGTTCATCGGCTGATAAGTCTCGACATCGATGTAACCGTCGAAATTGCGATCGGGGTCGGGCACTCCGTCGTGATCGCGGTCGATGTTCGTGGCCGAATTGACGTTCTGCAGATTCAAGGCGACGAAGTTGTCCTTCAGCGTCAGACAGGTGGGATCGAGCAGGCCCAGCATCTCGCCTTGCGTGAGCGCCGGATCGAGGAAGTCGCGCGTAAAAGCGCGCAGTGCGCCCGAGGTCGGCTCGCTCGTCTGGTGGCAGACCGCGCAGCCGGCCTTGCGCAAGGTCGGGTTCAGGCCGGTGTCGTTCGTGGCGTGGAAAAGGTCCTTGCCGAGCGCCGCTTGCGCGGAAAGCTGGCCGGTGACGACGTCCAGGTTCGGATTGAGCGGCACCGCGATCGTCTCGTGGAAGTCGACCAGCGATTGCTGCTCCGCGTCGGAGAAGATGCCCGTGCCGCCGTTTTCTCCGGCGAACATCGGGCCGGTTTCACCGGCGTTGATGCGCACGCCCTTCCACAACACCAGACCCGTGGCCAACGTGCCGCCGTACATCGGCATCGTGCTGCGCGGCCCGGCGGGACGCTGCCAGACGTTGGCGTCCTCGCCACCCTCGAAGTGGCACGAGGCGCACGAGTTATTGAAGTAGCCGGTGGTCTGGCCTCGCGAGGCGTCCTCGAAGATTTCGTTTCCGCGGCGCACGGAGACCGAGAAAATGTCCGCGCCCTGGTGCGTGGGAATCTGATTGCGCTCCAGGCTGATCACTCCGGTCCTCCAGTCGACGCGCAACATCGAAAGCGTGCGCGTAAGTTCGTTGACCACGTAGATCAGCGCGTCGTCGTTCTGCGTGTTCGGATCGTCGACCACCACCATGCCCAGCGGCAGGTCGCCCATCGGCGTCGTCGTGTCGAGCGCGGTGCGCTCCACAAAACCGATGCGCGGCGGGAAGACGGTGCGCAATTCCATGTCGCTGCCGTTGACGTCGTAGAGGAAGAGGTCTTCAGAGCCGCGGTTGAGCATCAGCGCGCGGTTGCCCGCCGCGTTGAAGGCGACACGGCCAGGGTGGCCGGCGCGCAGACCCATCTTGTTCAGGCCCATGCCCACCGAACGCATGCGGATGTGCAGGCCGTTCGAGAGCTGCGAGAGTTGGCCGCCGGTGGAAATCAGTGCCTGCGCCGAAATCACCACGCCTTCATAGGAGAACTGGTTGGGAATGTTGACCGTGACCGCGCCGTTGACGATCGGGTACATGAAGCGCGAGCGTACGTAGAGCGTGCCCAGCGCGCCCAGCGACGAGTGGTGCTCGCGGCCAAGAATCACGACGCCGCTGGAGCCCGCGGGAATGCCCGAGACGAGCAGGTTCATCTGACCGCCGATCAACGGCGAGCCCGTTCCGCCCAGCGTGACTCGGCCGGCCGAAGAGACTCCGCCCATTCCGAAGGCCGAATACTCGGCCGGGGTGCGAACCTCCGACAGTTCGTTCTCGAGCCGATTCGAGTTGTCGCCGGCAACCTCGTACGAGTTGTTCCGTGCGTCGATCATCGTCAACGCCGGATACACGCGGTTGCTGAAGGCGCCCGAGAAAACTGCGCCGAAGTCGAAGTTCACGTCGTGGTTGACGTTGGTCAAGACGTGCGGGATCAGTGCGCGCTTGCCGTCAGGTGAGAGTGCGATGTCCTCGAGGAAACGCGGGAAGCCCTGGCTCTTGAGAATCTGCACCGGGACCGGATTGAAGACCGGGTCGTAGGGGTACTCGTTGGTGTCGATTTTGGTGACCAGGGTCGCGCCGGTCGGAAGACCGTTGGCGCTGAGCGTGAGCTCGAGCACGGAAATGAACGGCGACTTGTTGTGGGTCACGTACAAGTGCGCGTTGTCGGACTTGATCACGAAACCGCGCGGCTCGCCGAGGTCCGGAATCCCGTCGCGATTGAAGTCGACGTCGCGGGCCGTGTAGGGCGCCGGAATGAAGTTGAGATCGTCCAGGTACTCGTAGCTGGCCGTGGGCTGCAGCGTCTGCGCGTCGAAAAAGTGGATGCTGCCGCTGGCGAAGGCGCTGACGGCGAACCACTTGCCGCTGGGCGAAACGGCGACGCCGTAGGGCTCGACGCCGACCTTGTCCGCGTTGAGCGTCGCGATCACGCTGCGCGAGGCGCTGTCGATCACGCTGACGCTGCCGCGGATTTCTCCGCCCGAGAAGGGCGAGGCGAAGTGGCGGTTGAAAGGCACGTTGCCACGGCTGTTGGCCACGAAGACTCGCGAGCCGTCGCGGCTGAAGGCGAGTGAGCGCGGCTGCATGCCGACCGCGATCTCGGCGGCGAGCACACCTCCCGCGGCGTTGACGACCGCCACCGAGTTGTTGTCCCGGTTGGTTGCCCAGACCTCTCCAATGTTGTTCGGGTGGACCGCGACGGCCGAGACCTGGGCATGCTGCGCGTAAGCGGAGGCTGAACTCAGGGCCAGAATGGTCAGCGGGAGGAGTCGATTCATGTTGTCCATGGAACCTAGGGTCGTTGCGAGTCGTGGTGTGTGTCGTTCCGGCCCGCTGGATCCAGCGGCCGCAGGGCTGCGGTCGGGTCTGCGGTCGGTCTTTGGGCGTGGATCTTGCTGTATCAACAATAACCGGGCCGGGCGATTTCCGGCGCTGCCCCGCGGCCGCTCCAGCTTGCGCGAGAGAGAGGACGGGACGGCGGGGCAATGGAACCCGAGTGGCCGGGGGAGTACCCGAAGAGTACCCCGCGGACTACCGCCGAGTCCGGCCCGGGGGGGGCGATGAACGCGGCACCTCGCAGGCGCGGTGACGGTGTCGTAACGGAGCAAGGCTCGATTCCGACGGCGCACTCGTAGTCCCGGATACGCGTTCATCCAGCGACCGAGAAGTTTCTTCGCGCGGGGAGCTGGATTCGCGCTCCCTTGCGAAGTGCTTGCGCGATGCGCTGCGTCCTTGGCCGCGCGATCGGGGTTCACGGAGCCAGGAGCGCACTCCTCGCGCCCGATTCGAGCTTGGCCTCCCGCTTGCAAGCCGTGGGGCACATGGAAGCGCTCCCTGGACTGCGGCCGGCCAATCCGGCGATCGAAGCGGCGAAGCCTGCGATTCGCGATGCTGCCGAGAGCTCGCGCGAGTCGGCGCGCTTCGAGGAGCACCTGAATCAAGCGCACGTCCAGCAACAGCGCGCCGAAGGCCCGTCGCGCGCTGACCAGCCGGCAGGCCATGTGCGCAACGACGCGGAGCGTGCGGAACCGGCCACGCGCTCGGACATCCATAAGGAAGAAGGCCCCCAGACGGCCGAGGTCGCCGGCCGCGAGCCGGCCGCGGAGACGTCTTCACTCTCATCCATCGAAATCGATGCACCGCCGCCGAACACGAAGCCCGCTGCAGCTGCAACGCAGCCGACCGAGGCCGCGAAGGAAGTTCAGCCCGAACTCGTCGTCGAGTCCGCCGCGCCGCCGAGCCCGGCGGTCATCGAGGACGCGACTTCTGCTGCTCCCGCCAAAGCGCCGCACGCGGAAGCAATTGATTCCGGCGCCGCGGCCCAACCCGCGGCAGGAGTGCTGACTGCGGCACTCGCCGCCGCGAACCGGACGCCTCTGGTGACGGTCGCGCTGCCGCCCGAAACATCGAACACGCTGCGGTTGCTCGCGAATGAGGCTCAGGCCATCGGCGAAAAGCCCGCGGCCGACTTGCTCGACGCGGCCCAGACCGCGCCGCACGCGCGCAACACGGAGGCGGCCGCGAATGTGGCCGCCGATGCACTCGCTCGCGCGCTGCCCGCCTCGAGCGCGCCGTCGCACGACTTCGCGCGCGACCTCGCTCAGCTGCGGGAAAGCAGCGAGTCCAAGGCGCCGCACGCGAGTGGGACCCACGCCGCGAGCGAATCCGCCGCCGAGATCCTGCGCCAGGTGCGCGTCGGACTGTCCGCGGACCTGCGCGAAGCGAACATCACACTCGCGCCCGAAGCCCTCGGCCGCGTCTCGATCCGGCTGCGCGTCGAGAACGGCACGCTGACCGCGGACGTGCGCGCGGAATCGGCCCAGGCGCTGCGCGCGCTCGAGTTGCACGCCCCCGAACTCAAGGCCGCACTTGCGCAGCACGGCGTTTCGCCCAGCGCGATGGTCTTCAGTTTCATGAACAGCCACGCCGGCGATTCGTCGGGCCGTGGACAAGCCTCACCTTCCCGCTCGCCGCGCGCGAGCTTTTCGTCCGCGAACCTCGCTCCGCAAGCTCTCGAACGCGCCTTGGCGCGCCGACTGTCCGCGAGCGGAGTCGACACCTACGCCTGAACGAGGAATTCCCATGCAAGTCACCGGAACCAGCGCCACCGAAGCCATCTCTTCGCTTTCTTCCGACAAGAAGAACGGAGGAGTCGGCAAGGACTCCTTCATGAATCTCCTGGCGACGCAGCTGAAGAACCAGGACCCGCTCAATCCGTCGAAGAACGACGAGATGCTGGCGCAGCTCGCGCAGTTCAGCTCGCTCGAGCAGATGCAGAACATGAACGACAACATCGTCGGTCTCGCCGTCCTGCAGCAATCGAACGCGCTGATGCAGCAGTTGACCGACGCAAGCGCCTTGATGGGCAAGGACGTCAAGTACACCAACCCCGAGACGCAGACCGAGTCCTGGGGCAAGGTCGACAGCGTGCGCATCGTCGACGGGGCTGCCGTGCTCAACATCGGCGGCAAGGACGTTCCGTTGGCCGCGATCAGGGAAATCGGCACGCCTCCGGTCGCACCTCCGGTCACGCCCGCGGCCTGAAACCGGCGCGCTTCCACCAAAACACTCTTCATCCACACCACGAGCACCACGAAGAAACCATGAGCAGTTCGCTTTACTCCGCGCTCTCCGGCCTGAAGGCCAACGAAAACTGGATCGGTGTCATCGGCAACAACCTCGCCAACGCTTCGACCGCGGGGTTCAAGTCGGCGCACGCCACGTTCGCCGATCAGTTCAGCCAGACGCTGCGCTACGCTTCGCTGCCCACCGGTACGACCGGCGGCCGAAACCCGATGCAAGTCGGAGGGGGCGTGACGTTGGCCGACATCGGCCGCAACATGTCGCAGGGCGCGCTGAACAACACGGGCCGCGTGTTCGACCTCGCGCTCTCCGGCCGCGGCAACTTCATGCTGAGCGACGGAGTCGACACGCTCTACACACGCGTCGGCACGTTCGGGCTCGACGCTTCGAGCCGGCTCGTCGATCAGCGCACGGGTTACCTCGTGCTCGGACAGAATGGCCAGTCCATCGACGTCGATTCGACGTCGCTCAACCCACCTGCGGTCACGGCCGATGTGAGCTTTACGGGCAACCTGCCCGCCGAAGTCAAAGGTCCGCTGGCTCAGGTATTGAACTCTTCCGCCGCTTTCGCGGACGGAACGCAGGCCAATCTCACCGGCAGCAACTCCGGCCCCTACGCGGTTCCGATCGGCGAAACCTGGACCATGGACCTGGTCGTCTCCGGCGGCGCGCCGCAGAAAGTTTCCGTGCTCAGCGCCACCGGCACGGTGACGGCGCTCGACATCGTCAACGCGATCAACGGCTTGAACGCGAGCGGCGTGACAGCGATTGTCGCCGGCAACGGTTCCGTGTCCGTGACGAGCGATCGCACGGGTACCGCGGCCAGCGTCAAGGTCGTGCCCGGTGCGACCAACAAGGACCTCGCGTCGTTGACCGGATTGCCGACGAATCTGGTCGCCGGCACGCAGACCACCGCAAGCGCGGCGACGGCACTCAACAATTTGCCTTCGAACGTGAAGGACTACGTGCCCGGTGATGCGATTTCGATCAGCGGCGTCGACACCGACGGCTCGCCGGTCAGCGGCACGTTCGTGTTCGGCACGGGCGTCGGCCAGGACGGCGATACGCTCGGCGACATGGTCAACTTCATCGACAACCTCTTTCCGAACGCCACGCCGGCGATCAACGCGACCACCGGCAAGATCGAAATGACCGCCGACCAGACCGGCGCGACGGGCTTGTCGCTGTCGATCCAGGACGGAGCGGGAGCGACGGGTTCGACGCAGTGGTCGCAACACGCTTTCCTGGCATCGACCGTGGGCACGGGTCCTGACAAGGTGGACACCTCGATCGAAGTTTTCGACCAGGCAGGCACCGCCCACACAGTCACGTTCACCTTCGAGCGCCAGGACGACGGCTCGTGGGACATCACGCCGTCGATTCCGCCGGCCGAGGGCACGGTCAGCGGCGTGCTCACGGGTCTGCGCTTCAACGCCAACGGCACGATCTCGACCTTGCCGACGACGAACACGTTCTCGGCCACGTTCACGGGTCAGCCGGGACAAACCGTGGCGCTCGACCTCGGCTCGCCTTCGTTGTACGACGGACTGACGATGTTCGGCGGTCCGACGACGATGTTCGCCGACAGCCAGGACGGCTACGGCGTGGGCGAGCTCTCGAACATCTCGGTCAACGAGACCGGCGACATCCAGGGCTTCTACACCAACGGCCAGATCCAACTCCTGGGCGACGTGGGCATCGCCACCTTCGTCAACGACCACGGCTTGCGCGAGGTCGGCAACAACCTGTGGACCGAGTCGTCCAACACCGGCGTGCGCACCGTCGGCGCCGGCACGCAGGGCCGCGCGGGCGCGGTCGTGGCCGGCGCGCTCGAG
>JANMRV010000623.1:0-3574 GCA_031388685.1 Planctomycetota bacterium | reverse complement strand
ATCGACGGGGAGGTTTGGCACCTCGATGTCGGCTCATCGCATCCTGGGGCTGTAGGAGGTCCCAAGGGTTTGGCTGTTCGCCAATTAAAGCGGTACGCGAGCTGGGTTTAGACCGTCGTGAGACAGGTCGGTCCCTATCTGGTGTGGGTGTAGGATGATTGAGGAGGTTTTCCCCTAGTACGAGAGGATTGGGGAGGACGACCCTCTGGTGCTCCAGTTATCACGCTAGTGGTACAGCTGGGTAGCTACGGTCGGAACGGATAAGCGCTGAATGCATCTAAGCGCGAAGCCTTCTCCAAGACGAATCATCCCAATCAGTCCCCTGGAAGACTACCAGGATGATAGGCCGGCGGTGTAAGCATGGCGACATGTTCAGCTTACCGGTACTAATCGGACGATCGGCTTAACCACCTTCTCCTTCTTTGCTGCTTGCAGCAGAGTAGGAAAAGGTCACGCCTTCAAGAAGGTGTGGTCTGTTGCTCACAAATTCCGATTCGCCTTTTCTTATAACAGGCGGGTCTCTGTCCCTAGCGGACGGAGACCCCCTGCGTATTCCCGGTGATCATAGGCTTCTGGCCATACCCGTTCCCATCCCGAACACGGTCGTCAAGCAGAAGCTGCCGATGATATTGCTCAAGCGAGAAAGTAGGTTATCGCCGGGTTTTTTCTCGAAGCCCCTGGGTTCATCCCCAGGGGCTTTTTTCGTTTCACGCCCTGCCGGCCGATGCCCGAATTGGCCACGCTTCCGTGGTCTTGGACGAGGCTCGCTCGAAGTGCAACTTCGTTGCTCGCGTGACCGTGCGCCCGACTGAGTCCTTCTCGGGGGCTCGTCCCCGTCCTTGCGGGTCCGGAAGGCATCGGGCAGTTCGCTAGCCCTGCCGTGCCTCCCCGGGTTTGAGGCTCCGGGCTCAAGCTGACGATGACGAGGAAGGCTCGTTGCTTTCAATAGCCACGGACCGGACACGGTCCGACGGTCGCACCTCACAGAACCTCTCACAGGCACCACTCAACGGCGGTCACGATGAACCTTCGGCTTGAATGCGCGGTATTCGCGAGCCTGCTTTCTGCCGCTTGCTCCGCCCCGGGAATTTCAGTCGAACCCCGATACGGCCTACTCGACGCCCAGGGAGACCTGGCCTTGACGACATCGGGTTCGCCGGTGGTCGAGAACTCGCTGGATGATTTGAGCCTCTCCGGCGAAGAGTCGGCCCCTGGCCTGCGCGTTGACATTCCCTTCGGGAGTCCGCACATCACCCTGGCGACGGAGAGCGCAGACTGGTCTGGGACAGGCGTTGTCAGCGACTTCGGCGGAATCGCCGGGGCAAACGTCGCCGTGGACAGCGAGATGGAGCTTGCTGTTCATCGTGCCCTGATCACCTTCGATGTCCTTCCAGTCCCGATGGTGGAACTCGGTCTTGGATTCGGGGTCAATGCCGTGGACTTCAAGGCGAGCGTTACTGATTCGCTCAGCACGACCACTGAAGAGATCGAAGAATTGTTGCCGATCCCCGTGCTCGCGGCGCGGCTTCGCGTGCACGTCTGGCGGCTCGAATTCGAAGCGCTCGTCGCAGGCATGGCCGCCGAAATCGACGGAAATCGCGCCGAGTACTTCGACACCGATCTGTCGGCGCGCTTCAAGCTGTTCGGCGTGGGCCCGGTCGATGCGCTGCTGACGGCGGGCTATCGCCGGATCGGTCTAAACGCTGACTACGAGGAAGGATCCGATTCCGTCTCAGCCGACCTGACTTTCGACGGGCTCTATTTCGGCCTGAGGGTCAGCATCTGACCGGCCGCAGTCCACGGCTCGAGTCGCGCGCCAATCGTGTCGCCGACTCGTCCCAAGCGAGTGATCACCGCATCCATCGACCAAACGTCAGCGGGCCGCAATTGGCGAACGCCATGGGTGTAGGGCCGGCGCCAATCCAGTGCGCGCATCGCATCCGGTGCGTCACCTGGGCGGCAACCTGAGCGTGATTTCCGCTCCGCCGCCGACCACGCCGGACATGCGGGCGGCGTGCGCCGGATCGGGGTCGGGGAGTCTGTCCATCGGCGAGCTGCCCGGACGCCCATTGGGCCGCGCAACAATCGTCAACAGCTCCGCGCGCCTGACACCGAGCCTGAAGGCCTCGCCGCCGACGTGAAACGTGCTGGCCACCGTCCTTCCGTCGCTGTTCAGCGCCTCGATGAAAACGTCTGTCGCGTCGCTCCCATCGCTTTCGACCACGCGGCCTCGCAGCCAGACGCCTTCCTCCAGAGTGATCTCGAGATCTTGCTTGCCCGCGGCAACGTGCTCGACCGCGAGCGGCACGAGATAGCGATCGTGCGTGGCCGTCCGCGCTGCAGCGCCGGGCCAGATGCGCAGCGTGTACTGGCCTGCCGGGACATCGTGTGCGTCGAAGTGGCCGTGCTCGTCGGTCGGAACGTCCAAGCCGCGCCCATCGCCCAGCTCGGGTTCGATGCTGACATAGGTGCCGGGGACTCCCTGCCCTTGGGAATCCTTGATGAAACCCGCGAGGTGTAAACCTGCAGGAATGACCAGCTCGATGTCCAACTCGGAACGGCCTTCCTGGAGCGTGACGTCGAGGCTCACGGGTTCATTGTGTCCGGCGAGCCAGGCCTCGACCTGGTAGGCACCCGCGGACAGCTCGCGGAACGAGAATCGGCCGAGCGCGTCGCTGCGTCCGTCGCGTTCGGCCACATACGTGTCGAGCATTGGACGTTCGGCGAGGCTCCATCGCCCGCGATCCGCGTTCGCCCCGCGCAGGGCAAGCTTCAGGCCGGGGAGCGGAGCGCCCGACTCCAGACGGACCGTTCCCCCGATCTCGAGTTCGGCCGCCAGGCGTATTTCGCCGAGGTCGAGCTGCGGGGCGTCGCTTTCGGTCGCGGGGAACTCGAAGACGCGCGCGCCGAAGCCCTGCTTGCGCACCAGGAGCGAGTGGGCGACGTCCGCGCGCAGCCCTTCGATCTCGAAGACGCCACTGGAATCGGTCTGTGCGGCGGGCCAGTCGATGCGCTGGAGTTCGCCGCGTGCGTCGAAGTCCGCCGCGGCCGCGGCGACGTAGGCGCCCGCGATGGGCTCGCCGTCCTGGCTGACCACGACACCGCGGCAGCTGCGCGAGCGCAGCAGTTCGAAGTCGAACGGGTCCGACTTGGAGGCGCTCGGTTGCTTCTGCTCGAGTACCCCGTAGCCGGTCGCCCGAGCATGGAGCAGATGCGCCAATGCGTTGGAAACCTGAAGCTCGTATTCTCCGCGCGAGTTCGTGCGCACGGGATCGACGAAGGTCCAACTCGAACTGAGCTCGGCGGCCTCGATCGGCGAGCCGGTCAGTGCATCCCGAACCGTTCCGTGAACGCGGACAGTTTCGCCGAGTTCGAGAGCGCATTCCGCGATCGCCCCCGCGCCGAGTTCGACGACTTGCCCCGTTCCGACCCCGCCGATGAAGGCATTGACGTGGTACCTGCCCGCGGGCAATCCAGACAGGCTGTATTCGCCGTTCGCATCGCAGTGGGTGTCGCGACGCATGCGAATGTCGGGGCGATCTTCCTCGCCTCGGTCGGGAAGCGCGAGCGAGGC
>JANMRV010000592.1:0-1282 GCA_031388685.1 Planctomycetota bacterium | reverse complement strand
CGAACGGATCCGGGCCCGCCAGCAGCGTCCCGTAGAAGTTCATGTTCACGTACGGCCCGTTGGCGTTCGTGTGCGTCCACTGCAGCAATTCCGTGGGCCTGCCGTCCTTGTTGTAGAGCGCGTCCGGTTGACGATCGTCGTAGGCGCGCTGCGTGAGTTGCGCGAGCCGATAGCCCTCGTTGGAAGCCGCTTCCGCGGTCAGGACTCCATCGAAGATCACGATCTCGACTCCGCTGGTCATTCCGCCATACTTGACGCCCCAGGGGTGCGCCCAGCCGATATTCGCGGTCGAGACCATGCCGTATCCGACCGCCGGAGTGCCGTTGGTGATCGCCGTCTCGATCGTATTCAGCTGTCCCGCCAGCTTCGTGCGGATGTTGGCCGCACCGATGTAGTCGAGTTCCGGCAAGCGGTGGCGCTGCGGGAAGTAACGCGCCGTCAGCGGATTCCACCATGAGTAGAGTTCCAATCCGCTGGTCGGCGAGATGCCGCGTTTGCAGAAGGCTTGGCCTTCGTCGTTGAGCAGCGCGCGTGCCTTGGTTTCCTGCCCGAGCTTGCACAACGCCAGACGCCGGATGAACTGTCCTTGGGACGGCATGACGTGCATGCTGCCGTCGGCGTTGGATTCGATGATCGAGTATGCAGTCCAGGTTCCTTGCGAACGCGAGCTTCCGAACATCGGATCGCTGCCCTGCTGCAGGACGTTCCAGCCGTTTTTGACCCACAATTCGAGCGACTCGAAGTAGACCTTTCCCAGCGGATTGTCGATCGTTGTGGTCTGGTCTCGACCGCTCGCGCCGTTGTTGACGCGCAAGTCCATCGAGATCACGTCTTCGCCCTGCCACGCGGTGAAGTAACCGTGCACGCCGAACATGTGTTGCAGTGCACCGTTCGGTGCTCCGATGTTGGCGGTCTGCGGCAGCATCGTTCCGTAGACCCTGACTTGCGTCGCGGCGTTCCCGTTCTTCAGCGTCTCGATCGAGACGCCGGGTGTCTGGGCTCCGCTGAGCGACAGATCGGTGCCGTAGGTGTGACCGAAGCAGTCCTTGGCGACGAGCATGACCGCACCCTGGCTCTGCAGCAGGCCGCTGACCGTCGGCGTGAGATTTCGCGGCGAGGGCAAGTGAGCGTATTCGACGACCTTGTAGATCAGTCGCGTTCCGACCGGCGTATTCGCGGGCGTGTGCACACGCCCCAGGACTTCCACGACATCCGCGCCGTCGCTGTCCTTGGCGTAGCGGCTGACCAGTTCGACCTGCGTGTCGACGATGCTGCCGTTGGC
>JANMRV010000661.1:0-1021 GCA_031388685.1 Planctomycetota bacterium | reverse complement strand
GCAGCATTGCTTTCGCCATCAACCCTTCCTTGGTCGAGAGCAAATTCGCCGTCGGATGATCGCCGCCTATGTCGGATCCGAGCCATATCGATGCGTACGCGCCCCGCACCGGCTTCGCCGACTCATCAACTACACGCCATTGGATCGTCAGTCCGGAAATGAGTCGCAGTTCGAGATCGCCGCGCGGCAGCGGAACCTCGAGATGAGTGGCGTCAAATCCGTCGCCGCGGCCTTCGATGAAGTAGGGCTGGCTCCAGTAGAACGTCCCGCGCACATCCCCTGGAAGACCGCGCAGGACGAACGAACCGTCGCTTGCGAAGATCGGCAGCAGTTCCGAAAGCCTGTCGCGCGTCTTGAAGACAAGCTTGCGCGCCGCCTGCGGCATCAGCCGCGAAAGCTGCGGCATCGAAGCGCTCGTCCCAAAGTGGAGTTGGAAGTGCTCGTCCGGCAGTCCACCGTCGACGATCACGCGGCCGGCGATCGTCGCGCCCTCGACGAGTTGCAGAACTCGCCGTCCCGGCGACAGATCGAGATCGCCGAGCGTGGTGTCCCAACCCGCCGCGAACAACGCGTACTTTCCGACGCCACCTGGCGCGGGAAGTCGCGCGACTCCGTCTTGCGCCGTCGTCGCAGCGGCAAGCCCCTCTTCGCCGCGATAGAGCACGATCAGAGCGCCCGCCAGCGGCGCGAGCGACGGTTCCTGAACGACGATTTCGAGCGGCAGAGTTTCCGTGGGTGTTGCCGTTGAACTCGCCGAGTCCGCCGCCGGCGCGCGCTCGCTCGCACCCGACTGAGGCGCGGCGAGAGATTCCTCCTGCGTGGGCTGGGGGTGCAGAGTCGCGGAGTCGCTCGCCACAAGGCTTGCATCACGCGACTCCGCCGGCTCACGCAGCGCGAAGGCCCAATAGCTCGCCACAAGCAGCAGCGCGACGACTACCAGAAGAAGTGAACGTTTCATGCCGAGTCAGTACTTCCCCACCCTACCATTCGGCCGCGTCGGCGCACGGACATGGCCGAAAGG
>JANMRV010000521.1:0-4496 GCA_031388685.1 Planctomycetota bacterium | reverse complement strand
CGTACCGGCAACGGCCGCTAGCGGACGTCGAGTACTTGCACTTCGAAGATGACGTCCGCATTCGCTGGCACTCCGACCGCGGGATTGCCTTTTTCGCCCCAGGCCAGATTGGCCGGGATTTTCAGGCGCACTTCGCTGCCGGGCATCAGACCTTCGAGGCCGCGTCGCAGACCTTCGATGACGGGCAGCTTCGCGCCGACACCGAGTTCGACTTCGAGCGGGCGGTTCGATGCGAACGTCGAATCGAACGGCTTCTCCGCGTCGGCGACGCTGGCCTTGTAGTGGATCGTGACGTGCTTGCCGGCCGTGGCCGCCGTCCCGGTACCCGTCTTCGTCACTTCGATCCCAAGCTCGGTGAACTTCGGCTTGGCCTCTTTTGCGGGAGCCTCGTCGGCCTTCTCGCCTGACTTCTTCTTGCCTGACTTCTTGCCTTCCGCGCCAGACTCCTCGGCTCCAGTTGCGGCCTTTTCTTCCGGCTTGGCCGCGGACGTATCTCCAGCTTCGCTCACGGCCGCTTCGCCGGCAGCCGGCGCAGCTGTACCTGCGACGAGGTCCGGCAATTTCGCCGCAGCGCTCGCCTCGGCCGTCGGCTCAACCGGCGCATCGGGTTTCGCCGGCGTCGGCGAAACCGTCACTTGCGCACCGGCTTCCGCTTCGGCCGCGGGTGGTGCTTGCTCGGTCTTCGCAGGTTCCGTTTCGGCCGGCTTCGGCTCGTCTTTGCTGCATGCGGCGAGCGCACCGACGAGGGACAGGCACAGGAGCGAATTATTGAACGAGCGATGCATGGGCTTCCTCACGGTTTGGCGAGCACGGACGCGATCACGGCCACGTTGACGATGTCGTCGGCGGTACAGCCGCGCGACAGATCCATGAACGGTTGGTTGAGACCTTGGACGAGCGGCCCGAGCGCGACCGCTCCGGCCAGTCGTTGAGCTATCTTGTAGCCGATGTTGCCCGAGTCGAGGTCGGGGAAGATCAGGACATTGGCCTTGCCCGCGAGCGGCGAGCCCGGCGCCTTCTTCTCGGCCACCGAAGGCACGATCGCCGCGTCGAGTTGCAGTTCCCCGTCGCTGGTCAACCCCGGAGCCTTACGTTTCAGCAACGCGGCCGCGGCCTGGACTTTCGCCACGCGCGTATGTTCGGCGGAACCCTTGGTGGAGAAGGAAAGCAGCGCGACCTTCGGGCTCTCGCCGGTCAGCCGGCGATGACTTTCCGCCGAGGCCATCGCGATATCGACGAGTTGCTCGCTGGTCGGATCGGGTACGACGCCGCAATCGCCGAAGGTCAGCGCGCGGTCCTTGAAGATCATCAGGAAGCAAGACGAGAGTGTCTTGCAGCCTGGCGCGAGCCCGACGATCCAAAGTCCCGCGCGCAACACGTCTGCCGTCGCCGATTCGCTGCCGCCGACGCCTCCGTGCACTTCGCCGCTCTTGACCAGCATCGCGCCGAAGTTGAGCGGCTCCTGGATCTTCTTCTGCGCTTCTTCGGCGCTCATGCCCTTGGCCTGACGCAACGCGAAGAGCTGCTCGCCGAATTTCTTGGTGCGCGGATCGCGCGAGATGCGGATCACCTCGACTCCCGCGGGAGCGGCGCCCATGTCGCCGCGATCGAGCAGCACCGGTATGCACAATCCTGCTTGCGCCAGCGACGTCGCGGCCTGGCGCACGCGCGGATCGTGGGCCTCGGGCAGGACGATGCGCAACTTCGCGCGGCGCGCTTTTTCCTGGAGTTCGAGCAGGAGACTCATCGCGCGCTCCCGTTCTTCGGTGTCACGTCGAGCACGTTCTGCGGCACGTCGAGTTCCATGCGCATCAGCGCGAGTCCGTGGGTTTTTCCCTGTGCGTCCGTGCGCAGCGAAGCCGAGCCGCCGCCGCCGAGGCTGTCGGCGAAGATGAAGTTCAAGACGCGCAGGCCGTCGCCGTCGTAGCGCTTCACTTCGCCGCGATTGATGCCCGACATCGCCGCTTTGGCCGCCGCGGGCGTCAGCGCCTTCTTCAAGAACTCGTACGCCGCATCCGAGCGCGCCATCACGCCGACGTTCGAGCCTTCGCCCTTGTCGCCGGAGCGCGCGTCCGCGATGCGCGCAAGAGAAACTTTGACCATCGATGGACTCCTCAGGACGTGAACACTTGCACGCGCGTCTTGACCTTGTCCTTGGAGAGCAGCGCCGGCCAGAAGGCGACGATCTCCTGCACTTGCGGACGGCCGCCGGCAAAACCCGTGACGCCGGGAGGTCCGCTGGTGACCAGCGGAACGAGCTCGTAGGTGAAGCGCTCGATCTTGGCCCTGTCGCGACCCTTGACGCCCAGGCGCAGGACGACTTCGCTGGGCTCGTTCGCGTGGGGCACGTCGAAGCCGGCATGGCAGACATTCGCGCCGACGAATTCGGCGAGCTTCTCGTCCTCGGTAAACGTGCAGCCGTCGTATTCGAGGCGCTTCCAGACGATGTCCGCGCACAAGCGCGCTTTTTCCAGCGCGTCCGGCCCGCAAATCGTCAATTGCCCCGTCGCTTTCCAGCCGTCCTGATAGCTGATCGAGACCTTGTACGTGGGCGTCGGCGCCGAGCCCTTCGCTCCGCGCACTTCGACGCGGTCCGAGCCCTTGTCGCTGAGCGCGATCGAATCGAAGTCGGCGCAATTGTCGGGGCCGATGTACTTGTGCGGATCGCCCATCTCGTAGACGAGCTGATGCAGCACCGTGCTCTTGCTGACGACTCCGCCGGTGCCCGCGTGTTTGGTGATCGCGAACTCTCCGCTCGCGCCCATTTCGATGATCGGATAACCCGCCAGCGCCAGATTCGGCACGCTGCGCCAATCGCAGAAGTTGCCGCCGGTGCACTGCACGCCGCACTCGACGATGTGGCCGGCGATCGTGCCCGCGGCCAGCAGGTCGTAGTCGGTGGGCTTCCAACCGAACTCGTGGATCATGGGCCCGAGCACGAGCCCGGGATCGGTGCCGCGTCCGGTAATCACGATCTGCGCGCCGAGCGCGAGGGCTTCGGCGATCGGAAACGCGCCGAGGTAGACGTTCGCGCTGGAGACGCGCTCGCGAATCGAAGCGAGCGGCGCGCCCGTGTCCATGTTCGAGAGTTCTTCTCCCGCGGCGATCAGCTCATCGAGGCGCGAGAAGATGTCGTCGCCTTCGACAACAGCGACCTTGACGCCGCGCACGCCGGCTTTGGCCATGACCTCGAGCACCGCGTCCTTGCAAGCGATCGGATTCACGCCGCCCGCGTTGGCGACCACCTTGATGTTCTTCGCGACCAGCTCCGGCAGCACGCGGCCGATCATGCGCACGAAGTCGGTGGCGTAGCCCGACTTGGGGTCCCGCGAGCGTTGCTTCTGCAGGATGCTCATCGTGACCTCGGCCAGGTAGTCGAGGGTCAGGTAGTCGAGTGGACCCTCGCGCACCAACCGAATCGGCCCGAGGATCGAGTCGCCCCAAAAACCCTGGCCGTTGGCGATCAGGACCTTGGCTTGCTTGGGCATGGGTGGGGGGGGGCCGAGCGCTCGCCCGGGTAGGAAGGCGGCACAGTCTACGGATCGCACCCGGCCCCACAACGACGGGCAGCTCGTGCGTTTGGGTGGCTTTTGTCCTTGGATGAGGGCAAGAGGCGCCCGGGTCGGCCTTCTTGGGCCGGGCACGCGGTTTGCCTTCGGGGCGCGAGTCCTGTGACAGCTCGCCCCCACGCACTCCTGCCGCAATGCAGATTGCGATAGAACTCGCGCTCGACAAAGCGCGGAGGGCTTCGGCCGTGCTCGCGCGAGAAGCGCGTCCGCGCCAACGCAGGCTCAGATGCCGACCAAAGTGAGCGCGCCGGGCCTGGCCGTCGGAAGGATCTCCAGCAACTGCGGAATGAGCACGCGCAGATCGGCAACGCGGTTCGATCGCGCACTCAGCACGACTATGGCGATGGAGAAACGCGAGATGCTCTGCTGGAATGAAATGTTGCGATCTACCGTTATGAACACGTCGAAGTCACGTTCAGCTCGCCCAAGGAGTTCGCCGTTCTTCAGCGCAGCCCAGCCAACCTCTGGAACCGTCTTCACGTCGTGACCAAGGATCAGCGCGGCGAGGCGCCGGTCGACGCACTCGTCTAGGAGCAGCCTCACGATGCCTTCGCGATCATCCGGCTCGTCGCCTCATCGAGGAAAGCCACAACCTGGGCTCGATCGACGGTCGGAAACCCGGCCAGGAAGTCATCGATCGTCTCGCCGCCCTCGAGATAGTCGATCAGCGCCTGCACCGGCACGCGGGTGCCAGCAAAGACGGGCGTTCCACTGAGGATGTCCGGGGACACCGTTACGATCGGATGTGCCATGGATCCAAGCTTACTCTCTACATGCATCCCTGCGTCCCGCTTCGGTCCGCGCGACCTCCAGCGGCTATTTCGCCGCCACGACAAGGTCGCCGACCAGCAACCAGCGGTATTGTTCCTGGTTGTTCCTTGCCCGCAAGCGGTAGGTGACGCCGCTTTCTAGGCGACCGTTGAGGCT
>JANMRV010000518.1:0-1463 GCA_031388685.1 Planctomycetota bacterium | reverse complement strand
CCATGCTGACGGCGAATCCGTTCGAGCCGTTGACCAGCAGGTTGGGAAGCTTGCTGGGAAGGACAGTTGGCTCGGTCCGCCGGTCGTCGTAAGTCGGCAGATAGTCGACCGTGTCAAGCTTGAGGTCGTCCAGCATCATCGCCGCGAAGGGGCTGAGCCGGGCCTCGGTATACCGCATCGCGGCAGGCGGCAGTCCTGCGATCGAGCCAAAGTTGCCCTGCTTGTCGATCAGCAGATAGCGCATGTTCCATTCCTGGGCCATGCGGACGAGCGTCGGGTAGACGATGCTTTCGCCATGCGGGTGGTAGTCGCCGCTGGTCTGACCCGAAATCTTGGCGCATTTGACGCGGGGTGCCCCAGGCCCGAGGTTCAGGTCGTTCATCGCGACCAGAATCCGGCGCTGGGAGGGCTTGAGCCCGTCGCGCACGTCGGGAAGCGCCCGCGCGTGGATCACGGAGAGCGCGTACGTCAGGTACGACTCGCGCATCTCGCGCTCGATCGAACGCGGCTCGAGGATTCCGTGGTTCGCGGGCGGCGGGGGCGTGGGAGTCGGCGTTTCGGTTCCGGTCATCGCTAGGGCAAAAAGTCAGGGGTGCGGCGCGCCAACTGCCGGGACGGCGCTGGACACGGGGCAAGCGCGCATTATCTCGCGGCCGGGGCGGCGATGCCAGTGCGGAAGACCTACTTAACTAAGGTAGGGACGGCGTTTGAAGCGCTCAGCGCTCGGACGACCGAAGCACCGGTTCGAGGGTGGCGCGCCATGCCTGCGGAACCCGCTCTAGAAGCTCCACGCGGTTCGCGGGCGGTGTCTCTTGCGCCTCCATGAGCAGCGCCTGGACGAGCTCCATGTCCTTGTTCCCACGCAGGGCTCCGAGGTCCAGCCACTCGTGTGCCGCCTGAGGGTCGCCGCTCGCAAACGCCTCGCGGGCCCGGCGCTCCAATTCCGCCAGGTCGCCCTTTTTCAGCGTCGCGGCCCGCTGCACCAGGGCCAGGATTTGGGCGTCTTCGACTGGCTGGCGTTCGATTCGCTCCACGGCCGCGGGATAGTCGCCGCGGCGCAGCTCGAGCACGATTTGATCGCGCGAGTAGCCTCGCACAAGGCCGGCGATTTCGAGGCCCATGACGATCAGGAAGGCCAGGAAACCGGCGCGGGAGACCCACCACAGGCGACGCTCAAGGCGCTTCGCCAACTCCGGTTCGCGCACCGCGGCTTCGAGGAAGGCGATGCGCCGCTCGGTCGAGAAGTGCCGCCAGGAAGTCCGCTTGTGCCCGTGGGGTCCGCTGACCAGCGTGAGCGCCTGGATCAACGGCTCAGCCTCGCCGATCAGCCGCAGGCTGTAGATGTCCGCCTCCAGTTCGAAGCGCCGCGAGATCCAGCCGAAGCCGATCGCCCACAGCGCCATCGAGGCGGCGAGTACCGCCAGCGTCCAAACCGCGTCGTCGGGCACGAACTTCGTCGCCAG
>JANMRV010000476.1:0-23405 GCA_031388685.1 Planctomycetota bacterium | reverse complement strand
CGAGCGGCAGGTTCCAGGTCGTTGCACCCTGTTCCGCGAGTTGCTCGAGCGCGACCGTGCTGCTGCCACGTTCGCGCGCACGCGCGAAGGCGCGGATCTGCTCAGCCGAAAGCTCGACTCCATCGCGAACGACCCAGGCCGCGAAGACGAAGGGCAGCGAAAATGCTTCGGCCCAAGCCTGTGAGGGATTGAAACTCGGCGGAGCCCCGGCGGAGAGCGTGCGCACCAGGGCCGGATCGCCGATCGAAAGCCAGGCGTCGGCGCCCGCGGTCTCGGCGCCGCCGCTCGCCGGCTCGAAGGCGCGCGGCGCGGGACGATTCTGCGCCAGGGCGCGCCGCGCCAGCATGATTTGCGCCAGCGCTTGGGCCGTGCGGCTCGACGGGTCGAGCGCCAGGCTCTGGACCTCGTCGACCGGCTTGTTCAAGAAGACCTGGACGCTGGCGACGAAGCCGCTGCCCGCGATCGCCGATCCGGCCAGGTAGCCGTAGCCAGGTCGGCGGAAAAGTTCGATCGAACTGACCAGCGCGACATCGAGTTCAGCGCGGCGCAGGCCATCGACCAGCCGCGCGGGCACCGCGTAGCTCAGTTCGAAGCCGGGCTCGTCGCCAAGACCCGCCACCAGCGGCCGTCCGACCAGGTAGGGGACCGCGCCGACGCGCAAGGACTTCGCGGAGTGCATCTCCCAAGAGCTTGGAGCATCTCAGAGTCGTGCGCCAGGGTGAATCGTGATGGCGCCGCCGCCGCACGTTACCTTGGCGCCGCATGTTCCCGATTGCCGAGTTCCCCGACTATGCCCTGCTCGATTCAGGAGCCGGTGAAAAGCTCGAGCGCTTTGGGCCGCTGGTGTTGCGCCGGCCCGATCCCCAGGCGCTCTGGCGGCCGCACCTTGGGGAATCTTCCTGGGCGGCGGCCGACCTCAGCTACGAACGCGACGAAGCCAGCGGCGGAAAACGCGGCAGCTGGCGTGTCAGGCCCGGGGCAGCGCCGCTCGCGCGCGCCGCACAGCCGCGCTGGGAAATCGGCTGGCGCGGCGTGCGCTGCGTGATCGAGCCGACGCCCTTCAAACACGTCGGTATTTTTCCCGAGCAGGCGGCCAACTGGGACCTGATCGAACGCGCGGCGCGCTGCTTGCCTGGGGAGAAGCCGCGGCTGCTCAACCTGTTCGGATACACCGGCACCGCCAGCATCGTCGCGGCGCGCGCGGGGTTTGCCGTGACGCACGTCGATGCTTCGAAAACATCGTTGGCATGGTTGGGCGAAAACGTCAAAGCCAGCGGACTTCCCGCCGACGTGGTGCGCATCGTGCTCGAGGATGCGCTGTCCTTCGCGCGGCGCGAGGTGCGCAGGCAAGTTCGTTACAACGGGATCCTGCTCGATCCGCCGCACTACGGACGGGGGCCGAAAGGCGAGGTCTGGCAGTTCGAAGAGCATCTCGCGCCGTTGCTCGAAGCCTGCAAGGCGCTGCTCGACGATTCCGGCTTTCTCGTGCTCTCCAGTTACGCCATCGGATTCTCCCCGCTTGCGTTTTCCAATCTGCTGGCCGAATTCGACGGCGGCCGCGTCGTCGCCGATGAACTGGCGCTCCTCGAAGCGCGCGATACGGGCCCGGAGCGTTACCTTCCCGCCGGCTTTTGCGCGCGTTTCGTGCGCGGCCTGGATCTGGACATCGAAAAGTAGCGAGGAATCCCAATCACCGCCTGGACCATTCTCCACGACGACAACCACGTGCTCGCGCTGATCAAACCTGCGGGCGTGCCGAGCGTGCCCGACGACAGTCGCGACGAAAGCGCCTTCGATGCGGCGCGCGATTTCGTCAAGCAGCGCTACAAGAAACCCGGCGCCGTTTTCCTCGGCGTCGTGCATCGCCTCGACCGGCCCGTGGGCGGCGTGATCGTGTTCGCGCGCACGAGCAAGGCCGCCAGCCGGTTGTCGGAAGAATTTCGCGACAGCCGCGCGCGCAAGACCTACATCGCGTTGGGCGAAGGCCGCGTGCGCGGCAAGGAAGGCGAAGTCGAACAGTGGCTGCTCAAGGATCCCGAGCGCAATCTGGTCAGCGAAGTCGCCGCCGGAACGCCGGGCGCGAAACTTGCGCGCACACGTTGGCGCGTGCTCTCAGCCGAAGGCGAGCGCACGCTGTTCGAATTCGAGCCCTTGACCGGCCGTTCCCATCAGCTGCGCCTGGCCGCGCGTTTCCTCGGCGCTCCGCTTGCGGGCGACATCAAGTACGGCGCGCCGCGGCCCATGGACGACGGCAACGTGGCGCTGTTCGCCAAGCGCCTGGAGTTCGCTCATCCGACCACCAAGGAAATTCTGGTGCTCGAAGTGCCGCGCAGCCACCTGCCCAGTTGGGCGACGCTGTCGCGCTGAGTCCAGAGCTCACGGACAGAGCGTGAATTGCAGCGCGTTGGTCAGTCCGACATTCTGCGGAGCCGCGAAACCCGGATCGCGGCTCCAGACCTGGGCGAAAATCGTTTGACCAGCAGCGAGTCCTTGGGCGGAAGCGTAGGCCTGGTCGAATTCAAACGAGTACGTGCCCGAACAGGCCAGCGCCAAGCCTGCGTCGAGGGCCAGCTGAGCGGACATGCGCTTGATCGGCGCGGCGAGACACAACGTGCCGCCCAGGAACGGCTGGGCTGCACTCGTCTGCGACCACAACAGGATGCCGACCTTGCCGACGATCACGTTCACGGCGGTAATGCGGAAAGCGTCGGGCCCGCTCTGCAGCGGAGCCCCGCTCGCGCCGAGGCTCGGCGTGCAACCTGAACTGTTGAGCTTGGCCGTGCAATAGGCGGCCATTGCGGCGCAACTCGAGGTAAGCGAGCGCACGAAGACATCCGCCAACGTGTTCGCGTCACCGGGCAGCAGGCTCGGACTCGCGGTCTCGAAGACGACAAAATCGCCCGCGGGCGAAAGCGCGGGCAGCGTCGCGGCCTTGGTGCCTTGCCCGCCGCCGGAATCGACGCTCAAGCGTGTCGTTGTCCCCGTCGAGCGCTCGTGCAGGAAGATGTCGCGCGTTCCATTCGTGTCGCCCACTACCAGGTTGCTCGCGTTGCTGTCGAAGACGATGCGATCGCCGTCGGCGCTGATCGAAGGGAAGTAGCTCCAGAAATTGGTCTGTCCCTGGGTCGAGGACACGCTGACGCGCTGCGTCAGGCCCAGGACGCGATCGTGAACGAACACATCGCGCGAGCCATTGGTGTCGCCGGGAACGAGGTTGGTCGCTCCACTCTGGAAGGCGATGTAGCGGCCGTAGGCGCTGATCGCTGCGTGATCGCTCTCGAAGTCCGCCTGCAGGCCGGCGGAATCGACGCTGATCAATTCGGTGATCCCCGCCGCGAGGTCGCGCACGAAGATGTCGCGCATCCCGTTGGAGTCGCCGGCCACGAGGTTGCTGGCGGTGCTGGTGAAGACGATCTGGTTGCCGGCGAGCGACAGCCGCGCGTCGATACTGTTCGCGTTACCCTGCGCACCGGCATTGTTGACGCTGACGAGCGCGGTCGTGCCGAGCAGGCGATCGCGCACGAACACGTCCCGGAAACCGCCCGCGTCGCCAATCACCAGGTTGCTCGCGAAACTGTAGAACGCGACGTAGCGGCCATCGCCGGAGAGCGTGGGCAGGAAACTGTCGTTGTTCGCTTCCGCTCCAAGGCTCGAGACACTGACGCGTTCGGTCGTGTTCGTAGAACGGTCGCGCACGAAAATGTCGCGGCGCGCATTTCCATCCGCGGCGACGAGGTTCGTGGCCAGGCTTTCGAAGGCCACGAATCGGCCGTCGCTGGATAGAGCCGGCACGCTGGACGGGCCGTCGCCTTCCGTACCCAAGGAGTCGAGGCTGACGCGTTCGCTGACTCCCGTCTGACGATCGTGCACGAAGACATCGCGCAGGCTGTTGGAATCAGCGGCCGCCAGATTCGTGGCCTGACTCTCGAAGGCAATCCAACGGCCATCCGGCGTGATCGCAGAACCCCACAGGCCGCTGTTGGCGAAGGCACCTGAAGGAGCATTGCCCTCGATGCCGCGTGTATCGATGCTGACGCGAGTCGTCACCTGCGCGGCGGACACGGGAATCAGGGCTGTCAACGCGACCAGACCGGCGGCGAGGGGCTGGAGTCGGCACGGCATGTGTGCAGTCTCCCACGAGTTCGGCCGGCGGGCCATTGCGGGCTCCAGGACCCGGGCCCGATCGCCGCGGGGGCGGGCTCGCCCCACCCCAAGGGTGCGCCCGCCGATCCGAGCCCTGTTTGGCTCCAGCGCCCGCCCAAGTCTGCATTTCATGGTCCGTTCGTCACGTTTCTGGGACCTCGACCAAGATTGAGCACACGGCCGGGAGTTGGCGCGGGCCCTGGCCGGGCACGCCACTCGCGGTTCAAGGAATCCTGCCGCCCCATGGCAAGCCGACCCAACATCATGACTTGTCCGCGGTGCGTTCGCGCCGCGTTGATCTTGGCCGCGGGCTTGAACGGCGCCGGCGCGACGGCCCAGACGATTCTCTATTCGTTCGACGGTGACGCGGCCGCAGAGCAGCTCGGCTGTTCCGTCGCCGTCGCGGGAGACATGGACCGCGACGGTTTTCCGGACATGATCGTCGGCGCGTGGCGCGCGGGCGATGCGGGCATCGACGCCGGCAAGGCGCGCGTCTTCTCGGGCCGCGACGGTTCGACGCTCGCCACCTACCTTGGCGATTCGCCAGGAGACCATTTCGGATTCTGTGTCAGCGCAGCCGGCGACGTGAACCTCGATGGTTGGCCGGATGTCGTCGTCGGCGCCGATCACGACGGCAACAACGGCACCAACTCCGGGAGCGCGCGAGTCATCTCGGGGCGCAACGGCGCGACGCTTTTCACCTTCAATGGGAATTCGCCGCAAGAGGACTTCGGTCGCTGCGTGCGCGGCGCGGGCGATGTGAACGGCGATGGTTGGCCGGACATTGTCGTCGGCGCGCCCCACGACGACGATCAGGGCATTGACTCAGGCAGCGTCAGTGTCTTCTCGGGCCGCGACGGTTCGCGAATCCTGTTCGTACTGGGCGACGCGCCCGACGACCATCTCGGTTGGTCCGTGGCCGCAGTGGGCGACACCAATGCCGACGGGCGCGGGGACATTCTTGCCGGCGCCTGGGGAAACGACGCCGTCGCGATCAACGCCGGTCTCGTGCGCATCTTCTCGGGTTCCACGGGGGCCGTGCTGCGCGAATGGCGCGGGGTTGCGGCGGGAGAACAACTCGGAATCTCGGTCAGCCACGCGGGCGACGTCGATGGCGACGGAATTCCTGACGTCGTCGCGGGTGCGTACAACGCAGGCGCAGTCGGCGCCGTGTTCGCGGGAGCCGTGCGGGTCTTTTCCGCGGGAACCGGCGCCCTGCTGCTCGATCTGCCCGGCAATTCGCCCGGCGACGAACTCGGGTTCGCCGTGGACGGCGGCGACGACTTCAATTCCGACGGCGTGCCCGACTTGATCGCGAGCGCCTGGGTCAGCGACGAAGCAGGACTCGACTCCGGCAGCGTGCGCGTGTTCTCCGGTCGCGACGGCGTGATGCTGATGACGATTGTCGGCGACAGTCCCGGCGATCGACTCGGTTCTTCGGTCTGCGCGGCGGGGGACGTGAATGGCGATGGCTTCGCGGATCTGATGGCCGGCGCGGTTTTCGACGACAACCACGGCACTTCTTCGGGCAGCGCGCGACTCGTGTCCTATCCGGTCGCGATTCCCAGCACCTATTGCACGGCGAAATTGAACTCCTTGGGTTGTCTTCCCGCGATTTCGCACTCCGGTCGAACGAGCGCCAGCGCGACTTTCGGCTTCGATGTGCGCGCCGCGAACGTGCGCAACAACAAACCGGGACTGCTGCTCTACGGGACTGCGGGAGCCGGCGCACTGCCGTTCCAAGGCGGGACGCTGTGCGTGCAAACGCCACTCAAGCGCACGATCGCGGTGAACTCCACCGGGCAACCCGCGCCGCTGCAGGATTGCTCCGGAGTTTTCGCGCTCGACTTCACGGCCTTCGCGGCCGGCGGACTGGGCGGCAATCCCTCGCCCGTGCTGCGTCAGCCCGGAGTTCGCGTCACTTGCCAATGGTGGGGCCGGGATCCCGGCTTTGCCGCGCCGAACAATTCCACGCTCTCGGATGCGCTCCTGTTCACGCTAGGGCTTTGAGCGCCAGACAACACCGCGACGATTCAGGACCCAACCCCATGGTTCATCGACTCCAACTGGCAGCGTTCCTTTCACTCGCGGCTGTCGCAGAGGCACAGACCAGTCGCGCAAGCCTCGATGCGCAGGGAAATGAGGGCAACGGCAACAGCGGTCGTGCCGCGCTGTCCCGCGACGGTCGCTGCCTCGTGTTCACGAGCAGCGCTACGAATCTTGTCCCCGGGGACAGCAATGGCGAACCGGATGTCTTCGTGAAAGACCGGCTCAGCGGCGCGCTCGCGCGTGTCAGCGTGTCGTCGAGCGGCGTCGAGTCCAATTCCCACAGCCTCTATCCGGTGATCGATCACTCCGGCCGTTTCGTCGCGTTCTACAGTCATGGCGACAATCTGGTTTTGGGCGACACCAACGGCTCAGGCGACATCTTCGTGCGCGATCTGACCCTGGGAATCACCGAACGCGCAAGCGTGGCCTCCGACGGAAAAGAAGGAAATTCCTCGAGCCGTGGCGTATCGATCTCCGGCGATGGGCGCTACGTCGCGTTCACGAGCAATGCGACCAACCTGGTGGCAGGCGACAACAACTCCTTCGTGGACATCTTCGTCCGGGACCGGCTGCTCGCGACGACGCAGCTCGTCAGCGTCGACTCGGCCGGACTCCAAGGCGACGGACTTTGCAGCGCACCGTCGATCTCGGGCGATGGCCGGATTGTGGTCTTCGCGAGCCGTTCGACCAACCTCGTGCCCGGAGACATCAACGGGAAGGAGGACGTGTTCGTGCGCGATCTTTCTCGCGGCCTGACGGAGCGTGTCAGCGTTTCCAGCGGGGGATCCGAGGGCGATGACCACAGCGGCTTCGTGCACACGACCGGCTATCACTACACCGCTGTTTCCACCGATGGGCGCTTCGTCGTTTTCCCGAGTTACGCGACGAACCTGGTCCCAGGCGATACGAACGGCGTCGCTGACGCCTTCCTGCACGACCGCAGGCTCGGCACGACCTTGCGCGCGAGCGTTGATTCCGCGGGCGGCGAGGCCAGCGGTCACTCGACCTATCCCGTCGTATGGGAGGGCGGCCGTTACGTCGCCTTTTCGAGCGCCGCGCCGGAGCTCGCGGCGAATGACCTGAACGGCGTCGACGACGTTTTCATCCACGACTTCGTCCGTGGCGAGACCACCCTGTGGAGCACGGATTCGTTGGGTGGCCGCGGCGGACTGGCCAGCAGCTATCCGGCGATTTCGGCCGACGGGAAGCAGCTTGCCTGGGAGAGCCACGCGACGAATTTGGTCGCGGCGGATACGAACGACTGCCTGGACACGTTTGTGCGTGGCTTCGAAGCGGCGCCTGCGCCGACGGTGTACTGCGTTGCCCAGCAGAATTCGCTGGGTTGCACGCCGAGCATCTCAGCTCTGGGCGCGGCGAGTCTGAGCAGCAGGTCGAGCTTCAAGATTCGCGCCATTGGATTGCTGAACGCGAAGGCGGGTCTGCTCTTCTATGGATTCAGTGCGGCGAACTCGCCGTGGAATGGGGGAACGCTGTGCGTGGGCTTGCCTATCAGGCGAGTCGGAGCGATGAATTCGGGCGGTACGCCGCCGCCGGGTTCGGATTGCAGTGGGCAATTCGGCATCGACTTCAACGCGTTCGTCCAGGCGGGAAAGAACCCGCAGCTGGTGCTCGGGGCGCAAGTTTTCGCCCAGTGCTGGTCGCGGGATCCTGGAGTTCAGGGTCTTGGCAATTTGACCGATGCCGTGCGATTCGAGATTGGACCGTGAGGGGCGGCGGGGGCGGGGTGAATCTGAACTAGAGGCCGTATTCGATACCCGCGGAGAGGGTCGAGTTGTTGGGGAAGGGGAACCCGGGGTCGCGGCCCCACCATTGCGCGTCGATGATCCTGCCTGGGATCAGGAGCGCAGGATCAGGATTGCCGCCCAGGAGTCCGTGTGCAAACGCGTTCATGTCGAGCTGATAGACGCCGGTGCAGTCGGCCGTGGGCTGCGGTGTGCCGCCGGAGTTGACTCCGACGCTGCGACGGAGCGGTGTCCGGAGGCAAAGCGTTCCGCCCTGGAACGGAATGCTGTCCCGCCCGTTCATGCTGTACAGCAGGATCCCAACCTTCTGGTTGCGCACATTCGCGCAATTCACGACGAAGCCGCTGCTCGCCGTGGTGCTCGGTGTGCCCGTCGATCCGATCGCAGGCGTGCAGCCGATCGAGTTCACCTTGGGACTGCAGTAGAACACAGGCGGGCCCGGCTCGGAGTAGAGCTGCAGGTGAAGGCGCCAGGTGCCGAAGGCCTCGTCGAGCACGCTGCTGACCAGTAGCGCGCGGCCGTTCGCTCCGTCGATCGCCGTGCGACCCTCTGCCGCGGGCCAGCGGTTCTGCGCGGGCAGCGCCGGGTTGTCGAGCACCTGGTTGGTACTCGAGACGCGCACGGCGTAAACGTCGCCGATGCCCGGCTCGATGTCGAGGTGATCGCGGTAGTCGGTGAAGCTGACCAGGTACTTGCTCCCAAACCAGGTCGCCTTCGGCAGGAACTGCGCGTTGTTCGCGCTCGTCACCGACGCGCCGGTCGCCGTATCGAGCAGCGTGCCGTCCTTCCTGATCCGCCGCGAGCGCACGTCTGAATTCCACGGCAGAGAGGCATCGTATTCCCAGGTCAGCAAGGCTTCATCGCCGTTGCGCGCGAGGTTGGCATGGACCACACCCGTGCTGCCGTTGCCGGAATTGGCGGCGACGAACGGCGTCTGCACGGCGCCATTGCCGAGGATGAGGACCGCGCCGACATTGCCCCAGACGAACAGCCAGCGATCGTCGAAGGCAATCAGATCGCTGCTGCCACTGCCGCCGACGATCAAGACTTCGCTGGCGTCGAGCACGGCGCCATCCGCTCCGCGAACGCGCTTGTAGTGTTTAATCTCGTTGGACTGTATGGGTGGCAGGTGAAAGTGCGTGGCCACCAGGAACTCTCCGTTCAGCGCCGCGACTACGGCTCCACCGCCGCGCATCAAGTCGATCGGCGCGGGATCCGGAAGGGAACCGTCCACCCTGACGCGCCGCGCGAAGGTCTTGATCAGGTAGGGCGGCCCGCCGGGCATGGTCTCGCTCCAGACCACCAGCCACTGCGCGCCGTCGAAGGCAACATCCATCAAGCCGTTGATGGTCGATGCGCCGCTATAGAGCAGCAGCGGTTGAGTGTCGATCGGCACGCCGTTGATTCCGACGCGTTGCGCCAGGATCTCGACCTGCGCGGTGGAGCGACTCTGGAACGCGATCAGATAGCCGTTGGCCGCATCTCCCGCGATCGCGGGATAGACCTGCGCCGGCGCGGAAACGGTGATCGGATAGGGGACCGCCGTGCCACCTGGGACGATCGCCGCCGCGTAGATGTCGAAGGGATCGATGACGATCGGTGACACGTTGACACCGTGCGACCAGGCGAGCAGCGCTCGGCCGTTGCCATTCGCCATCACGGCATCGTTCGCATAGAAATTGCCGCTGGTCAGCGTGTACGGACTGCCCGCGGATAGTACGCCCGCCGCATCGATCTGTGAGACGTAGACGGCGCCGTAGTTCGTCACGCCGGCAATCCACTGACTGCCGTCCCAGGCGACCGCGACGC
The DNA here is from genome assembly GCA_031388685.1 of Planctomycetota bacterium. Lineage (GTDB taxonomy): Bacteria > Planctomycetota > UBA1135 > UBA1135 > JADJQU01. The sequence continues at coordinate 13,641 of JANMRV010000476.1, read as the reverse complement.
GCGGATCGCCGACCGTGCTGTTGAGCGACGCGCCGCCCGGCACCGTCAGTGCGCCGAAAGCGGACATCGGCGTTCCAAGGATGCCTCCAGCTCGCCAAGCGACGAAGAAGTCCGCGCCATTTCCCGCGATCGCCGGTCGGTTGCCGGCCGCGATGGAGACTTCATTGCCGATCTGCTGCAAGGCGTTGTCGAAAAACCGCACCGCAACACCTGAGTTGTAGTTGCGTTCGAAGATCACGCCGAAGCGTCCGCCGGAAAACGCGAGTTGATAGTTGGTTGGCAGCGGACTGGCCGTGCCCACGAGCGTGCGCTTGATCAATACAAGACCGCTGTTGTCGACGAGCGCGCCGCCGAGCCCGGCACCTGTGGCCGTCGAGGAATCCGTCCAAGTCACCAACCAGCCATTTCCGTTGCTGGTCACTTCGGGGAAGCGCTCGTCGTAGTCATCCTCGTCGTCGATCACGATCGGCGGCTGGTCGAGCACCTGGCCCGACGCATCCACGCGGGCCGCGTGGATTCCTTGCGTGTGAAAGAACTGCGTCGGCCGAGTCGTCTCCCAGACGACGAGGTAGTTCGTTCCGTTCCAAGCCACGCGCGTGTGAAGCTGATCCCATGGCGATTGATCTACGATCAGCGGCACGCTCTGCGTCAGCGCTCCGCTCGCGTCGAGCAGCGTGGCGTAGACGTCGCGATTGGGATGAATGCCGTCGGGCTGGTCGACGACCCCGGCGAGCGCACTGCGGCCATCCTCCCACACCGCAAGATAGTGATTGCCGCCGAAGGCGATCGAGGGCTCTTCCTGCGAGCCCGCCGAGGAGCCGATGTTCAGGTCGCCCGGTAGTGCAACCGAGGCGGGGAATTGCGCCCACGACGGGCTACAGAGTGAGCCAAGGAATGCGATGGCAAGGATGGAGTGCTGCATAAATGTGATCGCTCAGCGGATAGTCGATGCGCGGGCAAACTCCATGCCGCAAGTCCGCGGGGCCCGCGCGCGACGAAAATCGTGCTCGAAGTCCCGTGTTTGGACGCCTGCGCCGCGGCTGGACGTTGCGATCGCGCTCGGGCCCCACGGTATTGAAGGCACGGCACTTGCCATAGGTCGCGCGAAGCTCGCCAGTCACCGAACCCCACGATTTTCCATGCGCTACGCACTTTGCTCGGCACTTCTACTTACTGTGGCCAGTTCGTCGCTCTTCGCCCAGGGCGGTCAGTGGGAGCGCAGCTGGCCGCAGGGAGCGCCGTCCCTGACCGACGTCTCGATGGGCTCCGCCCTCGACGGTTGGGTCGCGGGCTCCGACGGTTCGGTGATGCACACCAGCAACGGCGGGGTCTTCTGGACTACGACGCAGCTCAGCAGCGCCGGGCTGACTTCGATCGCCGCCAAGGGCGCGCTGATCTGCGCCGTCGGCGACTCCATCCAGCGCAGCATCGATTCGGGCCAGAGTTGGTCGCTCGTGCAGAGCGACCCTGGGCTGCGGGACGTGTTTTTCGCGACTGCCAGCGCCGGCTGGGCGGTCGGAAGTGTCGGTCGCGTGCTGCGCACGGGCGACGGCGGCGCGACCTGGCAGAGCAGCGCACTTGCCGGAGTCGGGCTGACGCTGCGCGCGGTGCAATTCATTGACGCGAGCAACGGTTGGCTGGTCGGCGACAGCGGAGTGCACTTCAAGAGCAGCGACGGCGGCGTCAGTTGGACTCCAGTGAGCGTGCCGAGCGCGGCTCACTTCAGCGATGTCTCTTACTCCGACGCTCAGCATGGCTGGATCGCCGCGGGCGACCATGTGCTGCGCACCAGCGACGCTGGCGCGAGCTGGCAAAGCTCGGCCTTGCCCGCCGGCGCCCGCGCCGAGCGGATCTCCGTGCTCGGCGGCAACTGGCTGTGGGCCACCGGCACGCCGGGTGTGATCGCGACTTCGAGCAACGCCGGACAGAGTTGGACCGCACCGTTCACGAGCGCCGGGATTCCGCTCTTCGATGTTTCGATGGGCGACCTTTTTTCAGGCCTCGCGGTCGGCGTCGATGGTCATATCTTCCGCACCACGGACGGCGGCCTGAATTGGGCGAAGGTCGCAGGCGGAACGCCGCCGACCACTCGACTTGCCTTCGACATCGTGCGCCGAGGTACGAATGTCTGGGCCGCACTGACCGACAGTGTCATCCTGCGCTCCACGGACGACGGCGCGACTTGGACGGAAATCCCCGCCGGCCTGCCGCAGACAAGTTACCGCGCGATCGATTTCCTCGACGATCTGTCCGGTTACGCCGTCGGCGAGCGCACCGGCTTCTATCCGACGACGGCGCGGACCAACGACGGTGGACTGACCTGGCAGCCGACCTATTGGAATGGCATGTACGACTTCTGGGATGTCGACGCCGTGGCGCCGAACATCGCGATCGCCTGTGCCGACAATGGACTGTGGCGTACGACCAACGGCGGAGTGGGCTGGAGCATGCTCAACACGACGCCGCTGTCCGGTTTCTTCGGCGCGGACTTCATCAACGCGAATGAGGGCTGGGCGGTCGGCTACGATTTCATGAAAACCAGCGATGGCGGTCAGACCTGGACGCACCTGCTCGCACCCACGACCGTCTTCCGCGATGTGGCCTTCGCCGATGCCCTGAATGGTTGGGCCGTCGGCGACAACGGCGCGGTCCTGATCACGCAGGACGGCGGCTCGAGCTGGACCGCGCAGAACTCAGGCACGACGAGTGCGTCCCTGTGGAGCGTCGAAGCGCTCAGTCCCACGATCGCCTGGATCGCCGGCAGCGGCGGTTTCGTCGCGCGCACGCTCGACGCGGGCGCCACGTGGACACCGCTCGCGCCGGCGGGTATCGCAGGCAGCGATTGCTACGGAAGCAGCTTCGACGGCGCGGACTCGGGTTTCATCACCAGCTACTTCCCGACCACGGCCATCTGGCGGCGCATTCCGCCGACTTGCAGTTGGGAGAACTATTGTCAGGGAAAGCTGAGCTCGAACGGACTCGTGCCGCAGTTGGACGTGGTCGGTATTCCGAGTGTGTCGCAGGGGTCGGTGATCGTGCGCGCGACCCAGGCCGTTCCCAACAAGGTCGGGATTCTGCTCTACAGCAAGAGCGGTACAGGCACGCTGCCCTTCGGCGGAGGCATCCTGTGCGTCGCCCCTCCGATCACGCGTTTGCCTGCGCAGATGGCGAGCCCGGCGGGTTCGAGCAGCTATGCGATTGCCGTGCAGCCGGCGATGGGCGGTACCACGCGCTGGTATCAGCTCTGGCAGCGCGACCCAGCCCATCCCGATGGAACGGGGATGACGCTCAGCGACGCGGTTTCGGTCAGCTTTTGTCCGTGATCCGGTGCCAGGCGCGCCTCCCAATCGTTTTCTGGACACTTTCGTCCGCGGATTCGAATCGACGCCGGCGCCCGCGGCGCAATGAATTGCGCAGCACAGTTGGCAGGGCTGCGCGCCGCGGATTTCTTCGCTGGGCAGGGCGAGTCTGAGCCGCAAGTCGGGCTTTGCGATCCGCGCGAATGGCGTGCTGAACGCCAAGGCGGTGCTGTTGCCCCAAGGATTCCTATGGATTCAGAGCGGCGAATTCGCCGAGGAATGCGGGAAAGTCGTGCGTGGGGAGGAGCGTTTCAGCGACGCGCTCTTCAGCGTCGGCATCGGGTTTGCCCTCTGAGACGGCCCCAGGCACTGCCCCTGACAGCTCGCGACCGCGGCGTTACGACACGACCAACTGGACTATTGCCGGATCGGCGCGAGCAAGCGAACGCATGAAAATCTTTCCAGCCGCGACTGTCAGGTCGGCGCCACAGACGCCTTTGCCCGCGCAAATTGTCGGGATACAGTTCGCCATGAAAGCAAACACAAGCGGCTGCGATTCGACTCGCGCCCGGCGAGGACTGACGCTGCTGGAGCTCGTCGTCGCCATGTCGATCCTGGCCGTCGCGCTCGTCGCCTACGCGCGCACCGTTGCAGGTGCGACCGTGGCGACGCGCGGATCGCGCGAAGCCACGCTGGCCAGCGTAGCCGGACGGCGCATGCTCGAGACGCTGCGCGCCGGCGACTTCGACCAGACCTACCGGCTCTACAACAACATGAGCGGCGACGATCCGGGCCCCGGGCCGGCGCCCGGCGCGAACTTCGCGGTGGCCGGTCTCGATGCTCGCGCGGGCGACACGGACGGCCTGCCCGGCGAAATCATCTTTCCCACCGTCGGCCCCGCGGGCGCCTTGGAGCTGCGCGAAGACGTTGTCAACGGCAAGCTCGGCATGCCCAGCGATCTCAACGGCGACAGAGTCGTCGATCCGGCCGACCACGCCGCGGACTACGAGAAACTGCCTGTCCTCGTGCGTGTTCGCTGGCGCGGCGTCAACGGGCCGGGGCAGATCGAGTTCCAAACCACGCTAGGAGGATTCTGATGCGCTTCGACAATAGACCTCGTCACAAGTGCGCGGGCTTCACACTGCTCGAGCTCAGCATCTCGATCGCTCTCCTGGGCCTGATCACGGGCGGGATCTGCGGTGTGTTCGATTCGACACGCAAGGTCTACGCGCAAGGGACGACCAGCTCCTTGACGAACACCACCGCGCGCCGCGCCGTCGACCGTATCGCGTGTGAACTCGAGAACAGCGGACTGGGCACGCTTTTTCCGAGTCCGATCGGCATGGCCTGCGACGACCTGGTGTTCCAGGTCGCAACGGGAGTCGATATCGGCGCCGGGACGATCGAGTTCGGCCCGAGTTCGCGACTGCACTGGGAGATCGAGGGCGGTGAACTCGACAATGGGCTCGACGACGACGGCGACGGACTCGTCGACGAGGGCTGCGCAATCCTGACGCGCAACTACCTCCAACCTGGCGAACGCGAAGTGACCTTGGCGCGCGGCATCAGCGAACTCCTCGAGGGCGAGATCGCGAACGGGCTGGACGACAACGGCAACGGTTTCGACGACGAGGCCGGCTTCTGCGTCACGCTGCAGGGAAATCTCCTGGTCCTGAGGGTCTCGAGCGCGCGCGTGGGCGCCTCGGGCCGACTGACCCAATCCACGGTCGAAACCTCAATCCAACTGAAGAACTGAAACATGAAAACCATCGAAAAGAACAGGCTTGCCGTCCATTCGCGCCGCGGTGGTGCGTTGGTGATGACTGCGATCGCGATCACGGGCATGTCCGTGCTGGCCCTGGGCATGGTGGCCGTCCAGCTCAGCGCTGCCGTCGAACAACATCGCGCTCAACAGGAGCAACGCGCCGCGCTCGCCGCCGAAGCGGGTCTTGCCGATGCGTTCGTGGACCTGCAGCACGACGGCGACGGCAATCTGGGCAGCCTGAACCAGCCGTTGGACCTAGCCGGCGGGAAGGTCCTGGTCGAGTCGCAAAGTTTCGGTCCGGCCGGCCGCCTGATGCGCGTCATGTCGACGGCTGGAGTCGGCGATGCGCGTGCGCGAGCGGAACTAATCTTGCACGACAACGTCGACACGCTCTTCGTCTGGGGCGCCTTCGGGGAAGCAGGCTTGAGCCTCTCCAGTCAGGCGAAGGTCGACAGCTACGATTCGACGCAGGGCTCGTACGCCTTCCAGGTCATGAACGGCACGGGCAGCAACTCCTGGGCGAACGATGAGGGCAGCGTGGGCTCGAACTACGACGTCGTGGTCGGCGGAAACGCGCTCGTGTTCGGCGACGCGACCTGCGGTCAGTCATCGACGACGACCGTGCTCGGTCAGGGCGAGGTCAGCGGATCCACAGCCGCGGCCCTGCAGGCGGTCGTGTTCCCCCCGATCGTGGTGCCGGTGATTCCGTCCACCGGCAACCGGACATTCTCCATCAACACCACTCTGGCATCCGGCCAGCACCACATGGGCATGACGCAAGTCCGTGCCGGTGTGACCGTCATGGTCACCGGCCCGGCCACCCTGGTGTTCGATTCCTTCGAGATGAAGTCGAATTCGAATTTCAGGATCGATTCGACCAACGGTCCGGTCGACATCTTCGTGCTCGACGATTTCATCATGCGAGGGAACACGCTGCTTGCGTCGAACGATCTCGATCCGTGCGACCTCCGCATCAACCTGCTCTCGGACAACATCGTCGATCCCAACGCGCTGGTCGATCTCGATGACGTCGGCTTCCGGTCCAATGCGAAGCTGTACGGCACGCTCTACGCGCCCGACGCGCGCATCTCCATCGAGAGCAATTTCGAGCTCTTCGGATCGGTCATCGCCGAGCAGGTCAGCCTGGGCAGCAACGCGCGTGTGCACTTCGACGAAGCCTTGACCCGGATGCTGCCTCCCGGAGTCGCGCGCTACACGCGGATTACCTGGCGGGTCATGCACTGATCGTGACGCGAGCAGACAAGTCCGTTGCGCACGTCAACCACATTCACATTGGTGATGACGAGGTCAAAGCTCGGCACTGAAGCGCACGCAGGGGCCAGGGCTGCGATCACGGAACGGATGACGCCAAACAACAAAGGTCGGCGGCAGCCTTGAGCGGGTCTGCGCGGTTTCATTCTTCCGCGCGCTTCCACGCCGGCCGGTAGCTCATTCCGAGGTTGAGGATGCGCTGCAGCAAGCTGTCGTATTCGATGCCGGCCGCGCGCGCAGACGCGGCAAAGTCCTCGTCGATGCACAGATCGGGATTGGCGTTGATTTCGAGCAGGTGCACCTGGCCGTCGGGCGAGAGGCGCCAATCCGCGCGCGCGTATCCCGACAGGCCGAGCGCGTGATAGGCGAGCTTCGTCACGCGCTGAATCTCGCGTTCGACTCCGCTGGGAAGTTCTTGCGCGGGGCCGCTGACGATCCCGTGCCGACGCTGGAACTCGGCATCCCATTTCACGCGGGCCGTGGCGATGCGCGGCACGTCCGGGTCCCACTCGGTGAAACGCAGCTCCCACACCGGAAAAGTTTCCAGGCGCGAGTTGCCGATCACGCCGAGGTAGAGCTCGCGGCCCTCGATGTACTCTTCGGCCATGACGTCCGTGCCGAAGGTCTCGTGCATGAAGGCGACACGTTCGGCCAGTTTTTCCTCCGAGCGCACGATCGAGGCCTGCGAAATGCCGAGCGAGGCGCTCTCGAAAGTCGATTTCACGAGCAACGGCAGGCCAAGCCGCCGGCCGAGCCGCGCCTTCTTGCCCAGCGGAAACACGGCGAAACGCGGGATCGGCAGGCGCTGGTAGGAGAGGATCTTCTTCGTCAGCACCTTGTCGTGCGCCAGCATCAGCCCGCGCGGATTCGCGCCGGTGTAGGGCGAGCGCAGCAGTTCGATGAAACTGATCACGGCCTGGCCGTACATCGTCACGCCGTGGAATTCCTCGAGCACATTGAAGACTACGTGCGGTTGGATCGTCTCGATCGCTTCGCGAAGCGGACGCAGATCGTCGTGCACACCGACCTGGCTGACGTCGTGGCCGAGCCCGCGCAAGCCCTCGATCACATGCCATTCGGTGCGGAAGGGCTGGAACTGTTTTTCGCTCAGCCCCTCGATCGACGGCGGGGGCACGAGATCCTCGTGCATGAGAACTAGGACGCGCAGCTTCTTCATCGTGAGCCCGGCCTCGGGCGTCGTCAGCACGCGAACATAGCGGATTGCGGACGGTCACGGCAGCAAAAGTATTGCGCTGGATTTTTGAAAAATCTGACCGCGAGGAGCTGCGGGACGAGTCGTTGTTGGTGTGGCGCCGCCTGCGCGCCTCCAGTCTTCCTGGTCCTGCAGTCTGAAGTACGGGTTTTCGCAGTCGCTGGACTGCGCAAGCCCAACAAGGAGTTCCCCGTGAATATGAAGGTCTTCGGCGCCCTGGGCGCAGTGTTGTTCGTGGCTTCGGCTATTTCATTCGCTCCCGCGGTCCACGCTGACGCACAGCCGCAGCAGTCCGCTATCTCCGTGCACGGCGTCGGCCAGGGGCCGATGATGTGTGTCGACTGTGAGGCGCCGACGGCGATGAGCATCACGCTCTGCCACTCGTCGACCGTCAGTGTCGCGGTCGGAGGCGCACCGGTGGGCAGCTTCAGCACCGGGCAGAGCACGTCCGCCTGTGTCACGGCGCCATCGGTCGCGCCGGGCAGCTGCATCTGGATGGAGTACCACTACACCTGCACGCGTGGAGGCTTTTTCGGCCTGTGGCAGTGCAAATCCACCGGCGCGAATACCAAGTACGGCGACAACCCCTACTGCTGATTTTTGGAAGCGAAGCGCCTTCCGCGCGCGCCTCTGTCAGGGCGCGCGGACGGCTCGGCTTGGAATCGTTGCGCACGAACGCAGACGTGCGCGCCAATTTCTCCCATCGAGGCCGCTGCGTGCCTTGGGCCAATTCCGCATTTGTGCATCGATGCCGACTCTCAAGAAAACCGGCCTGTTGTGCTTCGCATTGCTGGCCTGCCTCGGATGGCTTCTGGCGTTCGCGGTCCAATCGGAGACCCGCGACGACTACGAACTTGGCGTTGGACGCCAAGTCTCATCGGAAAAACGTCCAGCGTTGCCAATCGGCGAGGCGCCACTCGTGGCGGCCGAACGATCTGCCGCCGCCGGAACTCCGGCTGAACTTTCTATTCGCCTGCACAGCTCGTGCACCCCAATCTCTCGGCTCTCGATCGTGCTCGAGGACGAAGCCGGCCAAGCGCCGCTCGAACTGTCGATTCGAGACACACTGACCCTGCACAACTTCGCGCCAGGCCGCTACGTCCTGCGCAGCGCCGAGGCCAACTGGACCTCAGCGCCGGTCCATTTCGAATTCGACTCGACGATGCGCGCGTCGCAGGTCGATCTCGCGATCGAATCCGAGGGAGCGTGGACTGGCAGCGTGGTCGATCTGCAGACGGGGGTTGCGCTGGCAGCTGCGAAATTCTCGTGGAGCGTGCGCGGTGAGCTTGGTGGATCGCCCTTCGAGGGCGACTTCGGGCCGCGCGAGATTCGCCTGGAGCGCGGGCGCTTTTCGGTCGGCTGCGGCGGATTCTTGGGCCGTTCGAGCGCAGTGCGCATCGAAGCCGAAGGCTATCTGCCCTTCACCACGCCGTGGATCGAATTCGACGGCCGAGTCGGGATCGAGCTGGGCGACATCGGGCTCATGCCTTCGAAGGTCACCGGCCTTGCCCTGGGCGGACGCATCGTCGAAGCCGGCACGCAGCGGCCCTTGAAGAACGTGCGTGTGACGGCCGTCCCGCTTGGAACGCAGCTCGGTGACTTGTGGGTCCACGGGAGCACGCTGCAAGGCGCCGAGCCACTGGGTGAACTTGTCGCCACGAGCGACGAGCAGGGCGGCTTCGAACTGGATCTGCGCGGTCCCGACCTCGTGCAGCTGGCCGCCTTCTGTTCGTCCCACGGACTCATGTTGAGTGAGCCCGTGCCTTGCCGACCGGGTGTCACCCTCGAGATGAAGCGCCGTGCGAGTCTGCGCGGCCGGGTCGTGACTTCCGAGGAGGTACTCGCAGCCGGTGCGTTGAACGGAGTGCTCGTCACCGGTGCTGGAACCACCACAGTTCTCACGCTCGACCAGAGCCTCGGCTTCGAACTGGGCGGACTTGCGCCAGGACGGGTGCGTGTCGCGCTGCAGGTGCTCGAGCGGCAGACCGCCGGGCAGAACGTTTGCGCCGAAGTCGCGGTGCAGAGCCTGGACCTTCGCGACGGCGAAGTGAGCGAGATCGAGTTGCGCTACGGCGTGGATCCCGTGCAGTCCGGCTGCAGCGGCCGCGTGCTGCTGCCGCCCGGGGTGGAATTCAGCACGATGCGCGCCGCCCTATGGGCGGAGGGCGAGCCGGCGCCGAGTCATTTCGCTGTGATCGATCTTGACGGGCAGTTCGAGTTGCATGACACGCCAGGCGCGAAGGCCCGGCTGTATGTCGGCGGATCCAGCGCCGACTCGAGCCGCGGGTTCGTCGCCATGCGCGAACTCAATGTGAGCCCATCGTCGGCCACGCCGGAAGCGATCGAATTCGACGTGCGCTCCCCGCGCGTTCGTGGAAAGGCTTGGATCGCTGGTGCCGCGGGAGCGCACCTGAGCGTGATCGTGACGCCGTCTGGAGCCGACGCCGCCTGGGTGCGCGCCGTGGCGGAGGGCCTGTCGATTTCGACCGACGAGCAGGGCAGCTTCGAGATCTTCGGACTCATGCCTGGCGATTACGAAATTGGCCGCCTCGGCGGCGGTCGTCAGGTTCTCAGCCTCACCGGAAAGGAGATCGGAACAACGGAGCTGCGCTTGGAATGATTCGGATGCAGAATCGATCTCCATGGCCATCGATTCGCGCGCGGACGTCCGTCTCGCTGTCATCGGCGACATCCACGCGCACTCTGGCTATCTGGCGCAAGTTCTCGAGCGCATCGCTCGCGACGCCGTCGACGGAATTCTCCTGGTGGGGGATATCGGCGCCGGCGGGAGACGCCTGAGAGTCCTCGGTCACGCGGATTTCTCCTACCTGAAAAGCGTGGAGCAGGTGTTTGCCGCCGTGGCGACGCTGTCACAACCCACCCTGTGGGTTCCTGGAAACCATGACCTGCCCAGGCTTCCTGGTGAAGGCAACGTCGATTATTCCAGCGCCACGCTTGCCGGCCTGCGCGTTTCGGGAGTCGGCGGCGCGGGGCCGGCGCGCTTTGGTTTTGCCTACGAATGGAGCGAAGACGAGATCCGTGCCCGCACGATTCCCGAGTGCGACATCCTGCTCTGCCACACACCGCCGGCAGACACCGATCTCGATCGCGTGCCAAGCGGCAAGCACGTCGGTAGCCAAGCGCTGCGGGAACTCGCACTGCGTCACACAGGTGTCTACGTCTGCGGCCACATCCACGAATCGCCCGGCGCGGTGATCCTCGGCCGGGCGCTGTGCATGAACGTCGGCGGCTTGGGCGCGCCCTATGGCCGGCCGCAACTTGGTTTCATCCAACGCTCGAATTCGATCCCCGGCGGCTGGCGCGTCGAGCACGAGGATCTTTCGACTGGGATCGCGCGTTCCTGGACGTTCGAATGAGCCGCGCTCACTGCGCGGCGGCGATCGTGGCGACCAGCGGCGCCGGCTTGCCGACCGGCGCGCGCTCTGGATCTCCCGACCAGACCACGTTGTACAGCGTGTCGCGCTCCACAGGCACTCGCCCCGCGTCGCGGATCCACTGCACGAGTTCGCTGCGCCGCACGTGCTGGGGCGTGGTCGCCCCTGCGTCGTGATAGATGCGCTCTTCGACCACGGTCCCGTCGACGTCGTCGGCGCCATAGGACAGCGCGACCTGCGCCACGGGAATGTCCATCAGGATCCAGTAGGCCTTGATGTGCGGAATGTTGTCGAGCATCAGCCTTCCCACGGCGAGTTCGCGCAACTCATCGACCGCCGTAGGGCCGGGCACGTCGGCCATCTCGCTGTTCTCGGGGTGGAACGACAGCGGAATGTAGGTCTGGAATCCGTGCGTCTCGTCCTGCAAGAGCCGCAGCCGGTCGAGGTGGTCGATGCGCTCCTCGATCGTCTCGATGTGGCCGTGAAGCATCGTGCAATTGGACCGCAGCCCGGCCTTGTGCACTTTGCGCGCGGTGTCCAGCCACTGCTCGCCGGAAAGCTTCAAGTGGTACGTCTCCTGCCGCACGCGCTCGGAAAACACTTCCGCTCCTCCGCCGGGGACTGAGCCCAGGCCCGCGGCAATCAGCTCCGGCAAGACTTCCTCCAGCGGCTTTTTCGCCACCTTCGCGATCTGATCGAGCTCGACCATAGTGAAGGCCTTGATGTGGATCGAAGGCCTCGCCGCTTTCACCGCGCGTAGCAGCTCGAGGTAGTACGAGTAAGGAATTTTCGGCCAGACGCCCGCGACCATGTGCACTTCCGTCACCGGCTCGCCGAGTTGTTCGCGCACTTTTTCGGCGGCCTGTTCGGGCGTCATCTGGTACGCGCCCTCCTGACCGGGCAGACGCTGGAACGCGCAGAAGCGGCACAGCTTGTTGCACAGGTTCGTGTAGTTGACGTGTTGATTGACGTTGAAATACGCAAGATCGCCGTGCAGCCGCTCGCGCACGTGGTTGGCGAGCAAGCCGACGACGTGGAGCTGCGGCGAGCGATACAGGAGCAGCCCGTCCTCGCGCGACAGGCGCTCGCCGGCGAAAACCTTGGCCGCCACGGATTCGAGTCCCGCCGCCACGGCGAGCGCGCGCAGATCCAATTTCGCGGGCCGAGTCGCGATCACCGCGCGCCCCCGCTTCCAACATAAGCGCGATGGGTCGCCGCTTCTTCGCGCGACGACGGTCCGCGCCGCAAGGCCGCGTGGCGCGGATCGACGATCCCGTACCAGGAATTTCGCTGCAGCGGCAAGAAGCCCGCGCGCTCGATCACGCGTTCAATGTTTTGGATCGACTCGAGGTGCAAGCAGCCCGCCGCGGACACGACGTTTTCCTCGAGCATCGTGCCGCCGAAATCGTTGCAGCCAAAGTGCAGCGTCATCTGCGCCATCTTCAGGCCCTGGGTCACATAGCTGGTCTGAATGTTCTCGAAGTTGTCGAGGAAAATGCGCGACAGCGCCTGCACGCGCAGGTACACGGCCGGCGTCGCCTTGGCCGGATACTTGTGCTCTTCGGGCACGCCGTCGGGTTGCATCGTCCAGCAGGCAAAGGCCGTGAAGCCGCCGGTTTCGTCCTGCAGATCACGCAGGCGCTGAAGGTGTTCGATGCGCTCGGCCGCCGTCTCGACGTGGCCGAACATCATGGTCGCCGAAGAACGCAGGCCGGCCAGGTGAACCTGACGATGCACGTCGAGCCAGCGCTCCGTACTGGTCTTTTTCGGCGCGATGATCTTGCGCACGCGCTCGACCAGCATCTCGGCTCCGGCGCCCGGCACCGATCCCAGACCCGCTTCCTTCAGATCGCGGATCACTTCCGCGAGCGGCCGCTTGTCGAGTTTTGCCAGGTGATCGAGTTCGGGCGCGGACAGCGCATGGCAATTGATCGGCCAGCGTTCGCGGATGTCGTGGAAAAGCTCGACCCACCAGGCCGTTTTCAAGTACGGATGATGGCCGCCCTGCATCAACAATTGTTGACCGCCGAGGTCCACGGTCTCCTGGATGCGCTTGTAAATCTCTTCGCGCGCCAGCACATAGGCACCCTCGGCGCCCGGCCGGCGATAGAAAGCGCAGAAGCCGCAGTCCGTGATGCAGACGTTCGTCGGATTCAGATTGCGGTCGACGATGTAGGTGACCGCGTCCGAAGGGTGCTTCGCCCGGCGCACATGGTCGGCGAGCAGTCCAAGCGTCGGCAGGTCGGCGTGTTCGTGCAGATAGAGTCCGTCCTCGGCGCTGATGCGCCGGTTCTCGAACACCAGGACCGCGATGCGTTCGAGTTCACGGGCGACCCGGCCCTGGCGCGCCGTCGATGCGTGCGGGGCCGCCCAATCCGAACGCCAGTCGGCGGGGGAGTCGGCGGGCGGAGCTTCCTCTTCGTCTTGGGCTTTGGCTGCCGGGTTCATGGCCTTGCCATTGTAGATGGACCCAGGCCAAGACTGAATGGCGTTTCGGCGCGGGAATCGCCGACTTCGGCCCAAACTTCGCGCTCGAACCGTGCCTGTGCTCGCGCGGACACTACCATGCTCGCCCATGAGCGCGACCGACACTGCAGTGATGGAAAAAATCGTCTCCCTGTGCAAACGCCGGGGCTTCGTCTTCCCGGCCTCCGAGATCTACGGGGGCATCAGCAACACCTACGACTACGGCCCGCT
>JANMRV010000451.1:0-1350 GCA_031388685.1 Planctomycetota bacterium | reverse complement strand
TGAAACTATTTCTTTTCGAGGAACCGCGAGAAGGGGAATTCCTTCTGGAGCAAAGCCCTGCAGCTTTCGGCTCGCGCGCGGTGGCCCGCCTTGGTTTCTTTGTTCGGCTCGAGGTCCGCGACATAGCCGAAGCTCAGCCATGAACCGGCCAAGGCGCGTTCGTACTCATCGCTGGGGTCTCCGGCGAGGGGTGCGTAAACCGTCGTTCCGCGCAGATAGCAGTACAGCGCGTCGAGCAGTTGATCGATGTCCTTCTTGTCCCGGCCGCGCTGGGAAATGATATCGCCAAGACCATTCCACGCGCCGGCAAGCACGTGGTTGGACGCATCGGCCTTGGTCAGGGTCCGCAAGCGCAGTTCGGCGTCCGTGGCGTTGCCTTCACGAAGAATCGTGGTGGCCTCGCCGAGCTGACCTTCGAACACGACCCAGGCGGGAGCGCCCGTGGCCAGCGCGGCGGCGGCAAACAGTCGTTTCGCGTCCACCGGCTTTTTCTGCTCGAGCAGCATGCGCGCGCGAATCAGTCCGAGCGCGGCGGAGAGCGCAGGCTCGGCATCCACGGCGGCGACGATCGCTTCGACCGCCTTCATGGCGCCTTCGACGTCCTGCTTCGCGACCATGCAGGCTGCCAGGCGTTCGGCGGCGCGCACGTGGAAGCGGCCCTTGTCGTAGGACTTGATCACATCGTCGTAGCCGGCGATCGCTTCGTCCAGCTTGCCTTCCTGCTCGCTGGCGAAGGCCGAGTTGAAGGCGACCTGCTGCTTGAAGATCTTGCGCAGTTTCGAGTCCTTCTTGAGCACTGCAAACTGCTTCTGGGCGGCGGGAAGGTTGCCTGAATTGAAGGATTCGACCGCCTTCGTGAAGTCGCCGGGGCTGGCGTATTCGATGCTCTGGACCGTGTCCCAGGGGATTGGGGGCGAGCCTTTACCGACAATCGCATCCCAGTTCTCGGCATCGATCGTGAGTTGGACTTGCTTGCCGTCGCGCAGGTTGACGGTGTCGCCTTCGCCCTTCTTCTGAGCGAACAAGGGCAGCGCGCCGACGAACAGCGCGGCCGCCAGGAAAGAGCCAGTCTTGAGTTTCATCGAGTTCATCAGAGCTATTTGGGACGAACCATCTTCTTCACTTCGGTTCGCAGGGAAATCAGCTTCGGCTTCAGGCTTGCCGGCGCATCGGCAAAGTCCTTAGCCGTGGATCGTTCGAGGTTACGCATGGTGACGTCTGCCGGCTCGTACATGCCGCGCTCGAACAGCGTGAGGTTTTGGTGGTACTTCGAGTGCCACCACAAGACGCTGCCCGACGTAGTTCCCGTCACCAGCAAATCGAAAATGCCCGATGCGCGCGACTGGCGAG
>JANMRV010000392.1:0-11051 GCA_031388685.1 Planctomycetota bacterium | reverse complement strand
CACCTGGAGCGGGCCTAATCAGAGCCTGTCGATGCTCGGCGAGAGCATCAGCAGCGTGACTCCGCCGCCGGGGGCGGTGGTGGTGCAGGCGCTGAACGGGGGATGGAGCAACATCGCCGTGCTGGACAACAGCGGGCCGCTGCCAGATGTGCTGTCGTCGGTCTCGGCCTGGACCACCCTCTGGCCGTTCTTCGGTTACTCGAGCGACCCCAACACAGGCTATTGGTCCTGGGACGGGCCTTGGCCGCTGGTCCGCTTCATGCGCCCGGGCAGCGACAACCCCAGCGGCCCGCGGCGCTCGCGCGTCTGGCCGTTCTGGTCCAGCTACGAAGGCGACGGCCTGAAGAGCCACTACGTGCTCTTCCCGCTGATCAACTGGCGCGAGACCGAGACCAAGCTCAGCACAGGAAAAGGCAACTACGTGGTCCCGATCTGGCAGCACTGGCAGAAGAAGGACAAGCAGGGCGTCGAGACTTCGTGGACCAAGCTCTGGCCGCTGTACCAGAACTTCAAGCAGGGCGAGCAGGGGCGCTTCGCCTTCCCGGCGCTCAACCCGCTCTGGCACATGCCGGAGATCGACGACCACTACGCCTGGATCTACGAGTTGATCACTCGCGAAGTCGACGGCCCGCGCGTCAGCGTGCGCACCTGGGGCAACCTTTACAGGCGCGAGATCGACGAAACCGAGGACCGCACCTATCTGTCGTTCCTCTGGTCGCGGCGGGCCTTTCGCGCCGGGGAGGAACTCCAGGTCGAGCATTCGCTGCTGTTCGGGCTGTTGCGCTGGCGCAGCTACCCTGAGCGCGACGAATTCCTGCCCGAGCTGATGGCGCCGTCGTTCCCCGGTCCGGGCTGGCCGATGCAACCAGCGCTGCAACCGCCGATTCCACAGAACGGGGCTTCCAAGCCGTGATCACGACGCTCGCCCCCGGCTCCAGGTCTGGCTTCCGCTCGCGCGGTTGACCAGACTCCGCTGCGCCATGTGGAAGTTGATCCGCGAATTCCTGGAGGACGTCGGGTACCACCTCGACCTTTCCTGGCAGATCTTCGTGCGCCTGGGCGCCGTGTTCTCGCGCCGCGAGCTGGTGATCGAGCAGTTCTACCAGGCCGGAATCCGCGTCACGCACGTGGTGCTGCTGGTCGGTCTGTTCATCGGCATGATCGTGTCGCTGCAGACCGGCCTCGAGCTGGCGCGCTTCGGCCAGCAGGATCAGATCGGGACGATCGTCGCGCTCTCGATGTGCCGCGAGATGGGCCCCTTCATCACGGCGACGATCGTCGCCGCGACCGTCGGCAGCGCGATCGCGGCCGAACTGGGCACGATGGCGGTCAGCGAAGAACTCACCGCGCTCGAGGTGATGTCGATCGACCGCCTGCGCTACCTGGTCGTGCCGCGCGTCATCGCCCTCGCCGTCATGACCCCGCTCCTGACGATCCTGTGCGACATGATCGGCGTGGTCGGCGGCGGGTTCATCGCCGAGAGCCAGCTCAACGTCGGCCTTTCGCTGTACTACGACTCGGCCATCGACTCGCTGCAGGGCACGAACTTTTTCCTCGATCTGCCCAAGGACGTCTACTCCGGTCTGTTCAAGGCGCTGATCTTCGGCGTGATCGTGGCGATCATCTCCTGCGCGGCGGGTCTGCGCGCGACCAGCGGCGCTATGGGTGTCGGCAGCGCGACGCGCAAGGCGGTGCGCGACTCGATCATCGCGATCATCATCGCCAACTACTTCCTGTCGTGGATGTTTTTCCAATCGTGAGTACGGCGGACCCGAGCACGGCGCTGTTGCGCTACATCGACGTCCACAAGGCCTTCGGCAGGCGCGAAGTCCTGCGCGGGCTGAACCTCGAAGTCATGAAGGGCGAGACTTTCTGCATCATGGGTCCGTCGGGTTGCGGCAAATCGGTGACTCTGCGCCACGTGATCGGATTGATGCAACCTGACAAGGGCAAGGTCTTCGTCGACGGCAACGACATGTCGACGATCACGAAACCGGACCTGCGCAAGCTGCGCGCGCGCATGGGCTACGTTTTCCAGGAAGCCGCGCTGCTCAACTGGCTTTCGGCGGGCGACAACGTGGCGCTGCCGCTGCGCGAGACGACTTCGATGCCCGACAAGGAAATCGTCGAGCGCGTGCGCGCCAAGCTCGAACTCGTGCAGGTTCCCGACGCTTTCGAGAAACTGCCCAGCGAACTCTCGGGCGGCATGAAGAAACGCGTCGGTCTGGCACGCGCTCTGATCACCGACCCTGAGATCGTGCTTTACGACGAGCCGACCGCCGGTCTCGACCCGGAAATCTCGTCGTCGATCAACCACCTGATTCGCGAGCTCGGCAATCGACTGGGCGTGACCCAATTGGTCGTCACGCACCACATCGGCTGCGTCAAGACCGTCGCCGACCGGGTAGGCCTGCTCGACAACGGCGTGCTCAACTTCGTTTCGACACCCACTGAATTCCTGACGTCAGAAGAAGCGCGCCTGGTGCGTTTCCTCGGCGATCGACTCGACTAGGAGGCTATGTGAATTCCACCCGCCCCATGCTGCTTGGCGCGTTCTTCGTGATCGTGCTCGGGATCCTCGGCTACTACACGCTGTTCATGACCGACTTCTCGTTGTTCAAGGAGCAGCATACGGTGGTCGTCTACTTCCCCAACGCTTCGGGTCTGCGCACCGGTGACTCCGTCCAGGTGGCGGGTCTGCGCCAGGGCCGCGTCAAGAGCATCGTCTTCGATCCGACGGCCAAGCTCGATCGCCGCATCACCGTGACGCTCAAGATGGACAGCGTGCTCGAGTTGCGTCAGGGCTTCACGATCGCGATCCAGGACTCGACCTTGCTCGGCGGCAAGATCGTGCTGATCGATCCGGGCCCTGCCGACGCCGCGGCGGTGGCGAGCGATGTCCCGCTGGCGGGCTCGGTGTCGCGCAACGCGCTCGCGGCGATCGGCGACCTGGTCGAAGAGAATCGCGCCAGCGTGTCGCGCATCGTGACGAACCTCGATGAAGTCGTCGCCGATCTGAAGGCCGGCAAGGGCACCTTCGGCCGTCTGCTGCACGACGAAGAACTCGGCGACAGTCTCAAGGACGGAGTCGCAAAGTTCCAGAAGACGGCCGACAACCTGGCCGTGCTCACCGACGACGTGCGCGCGGGCAAGGGCGCCATCGGGCGACTGTTCACCGACGAGGACCTGGCCAAGAAACTGGGCGAGATCGGCGATCGGCTGGCCACGATCACCGACGACTTCCAGTCGGTCTCCAAGGACCTGAAGGAAGGCAAGGGCACGCTCGGCCGATTGATCAAGGACGAGAAGTTGTCCGACGATGTCGCCAAGGCGGTCGAGACGATCCGCGACATCGTGGCCAAGATCAACAACGGCGAAGGCACGCTCGGCCGACTGGTCGTCGATCCGTCGATGGCCGATGACTTGAAGGAGATCATCGCCTCGGTGCGCCGCGGCGACGGCACGCTCGGCAAGCTGTTCACGAACAACGAGATCTACGACAAGCTCGCCAAAGTCGCCGACGATCTATCCGTCGCCAGCGACGCGATCCGCAACGGCAAGGGCAGCATCGGCAAGATCATCATGGACGACGGACTCTACGTTCAGATCCAAAGGGCCCTCGATACGGTTACCGCAGGACTCGAGGAATACCGCGAATCGGCACCGATCACCGCGTTCACGTCGGTGCTCTTCAGCGTGTTCTAGCGGGCCGGGCCGGAGTGCGTCCGCGCGGTCACGCGCGGCGCAATCCCGGCCGCGTCGGAGTCAATTCATTTGGAGCAAGCGAGCAATCGGATCCTGACCCTGAACGGCGGAGCTTCGAGCCTGAAGTTCGCGCTTTTCACAGGCAAGCCGGCACTGCAGCGCGTACTCGGCGGAAAACTCGAGCGCATCGGATTGCGCGACGCGACGATGGCGATCCAGCAGGCGGACGGAACTTCGAAAATCCGCGCCCTGGATGCGCCCGATCAAGCGAGCGCTGTCAGGGCCTTCGTCGCGGAGCTTTCCTCCACTCCAGGTCGGATGGCGTTCGACGCCGTCGGACATCGCATCGTCCACGGCGGGGATCGCCAGCGCGCTCCGTGCGTGATCACGCCCCAAGTGCGCGCCGATCTGCAACGTCTCGTTCCCGTGGATCCCGAGCACATGCCCTTCGAGCTCGCGCTCGTCGACAGCATCGGCCGGCTGTGGCCCGACGTCGTGCAGGTCGCCTGCTTCGACACCGCCTTCCATCGCGATCTGCCGCGCGTGGCGCAATTGCTGCCGCTTCCCCGGCGATTGTTCGACGTCGGCGTGCGCCGCTTCGGCTTCCACGGACTGTCGTACACGTTCCTGCTCGCCGAGCTCGAGCGTCTTGCGGGCGAAAAGCTCGCACGCGGCCGTCTGGTGCTCGCGCACCTTGGCAGCGGCACCAGCCTGACCGCCGTTGTCGAGGGCCGAAGCGTCGACACGACCATGGCCTTCACGCCCGCCTCGGGGCTGCCGATGGGAACGCGATGTGGCGACCTCGATCCTGGGATCGCGAGTTTTCTGGCGCGCAGCGAAGGCATGGACATCGCTCGCTTCACGCACATGGTCAATCACGAGTCCGGTCTGCTGGGAATCTCCGGCACGAGTTCGGACATCCGCGACCTGCTGAGTGCTGAATCCGACGATTCGCGCGCTGCGGAGGCGGTCGCACTCTACGTCTATGAAGTCAGGAAGCGCATCGGCGCGCTGGCGGCTGCCATGGGCGGACTCGACGGCCTGGTGTTCAGCGCCGGCGTCGGGGAGAACTCGGCCACGGTTCGCGCGCGCGTCTGCGAGCGACTGGCTTTTCTCGGCATTGAACTCGATCCGGCGAGGAATGAAGTCCACGCGCCCCTGATTTCCAAAAACGGCGCCTCGGTCGTCGTGCGCGTGATCCGCACCGACGAAGAGCGCGTGATCGCACAATCCGTGGCGGGCCTGCTCGCTTCGGCGACTTCTGCCGAGCGTCGTTCGCGCTGAAACCGCTCAGCGCGGCAGAAGTTTCTCGATCCACTTGCCGACCATGTCGGCCTCGAGGTTGACGTGCTGGCCGAGGCGCGCCGAGCCCAGGCTCGTGCTCTTCAGCGTCGTCGGGATCACGGCGACGCTGAAGACGCCGCCCACAGGCTCGATCACCGTCAGGCTGATGCCGTCGACGGTCACGCTGCCCTTGTCCATCAGATAGCGCTCGACCAGCGGCGGAACCTTGAACTGGAACCAGCGTCCGCCGTCGTGGGATTCGCGCACATCGAGGATCTCACCCGTGGCATCGACGTGGCCGGAGACGAGGTGTCCGCCCAGACGGTCGGCGAGCCGCACGCTGCGCTCGAGATTGACCGGCCGACCGGAATCCAGTTCCGAAAACCAGGTGCGCGAGAGCGTCTCGGCCGAAAGGTCGAAAACCAGTTCCGCGCCGATCGGTTCGGCCGCGGTCAGACAGCAGCCGCTGACCGCGATGCTCTCACCGGGTTGGACCCGGTCGCCTGGCGCGTCGCGCCAAGGATTCGGCAACCTCAGCCACATCCCCTGGCCGATCGGCTCGGCCCGCAGGACGTTGACGCTGTGCGAAATCAGGCCGGTGAACATGGTCGGACCGCCGGATCCTGCTCCCCCACGCCTGCCAGAGCAAGCTCCACCTGGAAGTGCCCCGCATGGCTGTGCCGGATTCGCGCTGGATCCCAGCCCGTCCTCCGGCACGGACGTGGCTGAACCGTGCGGGGCAGCCTGCTTCGACTCGCGGCCATCGAAATGCCGCCTCTTGGCGCCGCGCTTCCCCGCATGGAGGGAAGGGCCGGCCGGCGGAGAGCCCGGCACGGTATTGACGCGTGCGGGGCGTCTCCGTACCCTGCTGGGCCTTTCAAACGGGGGGCAACGTGCCGCTCTTTGTCATTCTGACCTTGTTTCCAGACGCCGTGGCGGCGTATGCGCGCGAGAGCATTCTAGGCTTGGCCCAAGAGAAGGGCCTGGTCCAGATCCTCCCGATCGACCTGCGCGACTTCACGCGCGACCGCCATCGCACCGTCGACGACCGCCCCTTCGGCGGCGGGCCGGGCATGCTGCTCAAGCCCGAACCGATTGTCGAGGCCGTCGAATGGCTCGAAGCCAAGTACGGCAGCTTCCGCAAGTTCGCGCTCTGCCCCTCCGGGCCGGTCTTCCGCCAAGCGATGGCGCGACAGCTGGCCGGCGAGCAGCGCCTGCTTTTTCTGTGCGGTCGCTACGAAGGCTTCGATGAACGCGTCCGCCGCCTGGTCGCCTTCGAGGACCTTTCGCTCGGCGATTTCGTGTTGTCCGGCGGCGAACTGCCCGCGCTCGCGATCACCGAAGCCGTCGCACGACTCCTGCCCGGAGTGCTCGGGCACGAAGCGTCGTCGCTGCACGAGTCCTTCGGCCCGCTCGGCAACGGCGAGCAACTGGACTGTCCCCACTACACGCGGCCGCGGCTGTGGCGCGGACTCGAGGTCCCCGAAGTGCTGCTCAACGGAGACCACTCGGCCATCGAACAATGGCGCCAACGCGCCGCGCGCGAAAAAACAGCGCAGCGCCGCCCTGGAGCCAGTATCCCCCATTCAAATCACTGACCTTGGGCCGCGCCGTCGGCGCTGTCCACCGAAACCCATTTGCGCAGCGGGCGCTCTCGCGCCCAACCCCGGAGAACTCACATGCACCTCATCCAAATCGTCGAAAAAGAGCTGGGCAAGGCCCAACTCCCCAAGGTCCAGGTGGGCGACTCGGTCGAGGTGCACTACCTGATCAAGGAAGGCGAAAAGGAGCGGATCCAGCTCTTCGTCGGCGTCGTGATCAGCATGCGCGGCCGCGGAATCCGCCGCACGATGACCGTGCGCCGCATCGTCCAGGGCGAAGGAGTCGAGCGCAGCTTCCCGCTGCACTCGCCGCGCGTGAAGGATGTGGTCACGACACGCCGCGGGGAAACGCGCCGTTCGAAGCTCTACTTCCTGCGCGAACGCGTCGGCAAGGGCACGCGCCTCAAGGAAGTATTCGGCGCCAAGGGCGAGCGCGACGAAGCGGAGGAAACTCCCGTCGCCATGCCGGCACCGGTCAAGAACAAGGCAGCGAAGGTCACCGTCTGAGACGGCGGGTCCACGGACTCCGCCGCGCCCGGACGAGCGCGCTTTCCCTTCCACATTCACGCTCCCCCAGGCGCTGCGCTCACCTAGAGCGACGCGCTTGGATTGTTTCTGGAGACCCGCACCCTTCCTTGGGGCCGTGTCTCCTCGCATCCTGTCCACCCGTCCTCGTCTAGCCGGTCCGCACGCGCCTCATTCGTAGCGCGCCGGTGTCGGCACCCCAGGATCTTCTCGTCATGGTCGAAAACGCACGCCGCATGTTCCTGCTGATCGCCGCCATGGTGATCGGCTCCGTCCTCCTGCTCGTCGTACCCCAGAAGCCGATCAAACTCGGCCTCGACCTCGCGGGTGGAGTACGGCTCGTCTACAAGCTCGACTTCGAGCAGGCCTACAGGGACGGCGCGCTCGACCCGAACACGCCCAAGGACACGATCATCAACGAGACGATCGACATCATCCGCGGGCGCATCGACCCCGAGGGTGTGCGCAACCCGACGATCCGCAGGCTCGGCACCGACCGCATCGAGATTTCGCTGCCGCGCAGCGTGCAAGTAACCGGCGAAATTGCGCGCGCCGATACGATCGGCGAAGTCGTTGGCGGCGATCAGCCTGACAAGTTCACGGAACCGATCGGGTTGGCGGTCACCGATCCGGGCATGATCTCCAAGTTCCCAGGCGGCGGTGGCGTGGTCGGGATCGGCCGCGAAAAGATCCGCTACGCATCGCGTGTCGACACGAACACGCCCTCGCCGACGAACCCGGCTGTATCGGTGCTCACGGAATGCAAGCTGGTCGGCATCATCCGCGGGGAAGGCTCGACGACCGTCGAGGCCCACCCGGCGGGTTCGCCGGTCGTGCTGGTCAGCGACGATCAGATCGAGCGTTTGATCACGGAGCTCGGCGACATGCGCTTCTTCATCGGCGCGACGGAAGCCGCCTTCTCGGCCCAGGGCAAGGACATGGCTGCGTCACGGCAGAAGGTCGTCGACTGGCTGAAGAAGCCAGAAAACGCCCAGGTCTCACTGAATGTCTACAACTCGTTGACGGAGGCCCAAGGCGGACCGCCCGCAGGCTTCCGCTGGTACACGCACCGCCTGGACGAAGGTCAGGGGATCGTGCCGCGCGACCAGCGACGTCTGGATGCGCTGTCGGTGCTCAAGGCCGAATGGACGTTCACGGGCAAGGACCTCGCCAGCGTCACCAAGAGCCAGGACCGCGTGGGTTTCCCGGCAGTCAGCTTCCAGATGCGGCCCGAAGCCGTGGCTGGTTTCGGGGACATGACCTACGCCCACATCAATGAGCCGATGGCGATCGTGCTCAACGACGAAATCGTCTCCTACGCGAACATCGGCGAAAAGCTGCCGGGCCAGGCGCAGATCTACGGACGCTTCACGCAGACCCAGGTCGATGGCATGGTCAGCGTGCTGCGCTCGGGCTCGCTGCAGATCAAGCCGGTCCTGCAGCAGCGCGAAGACGTGGGCGCGACCCTCGGGCAAGAGTCGCTCGAGCAGGGCTGGGTCATGGGCCTGCTCGCCCTGGGAGTGATCGTGGTGTTCATGTGCAGCTACTACCGCATCCTGGGCGTGTACGCATCGATCGGCCTGGTCATCAACTTGCTGATGCAGATGGGCGCCCTGGTCGCGTTCCAGGCGATCCTGACCATGCCTGGTATCGCCGGGATCATCCTCGGCATCGGTATGGCCGTCGACGCGAACATCCTGATCTTCGCGCGCATGCGTGAGGAACAGGACAGCGGCAAGAAACCGCTGCAAGCCGCCAAGGCCGGTTTCGCGCACGCGATGAGCGCGATCGTCGACTCAAACGTCACGACCGTGCTCTCCGGCCTGATCCTCTACTTCGTCGGCACCGGCCCGATCCGCGGCTTCGCAGTGACGCTGATCATCGGCGTGCTGACTTCGATGTTTGCCGCGGTCGTGATCGTGCGCCTGCTGGTGCACTGGCACCTCGAGCGCTGGCCGAACGAGTTGTTCAAGATGGGCAGCTGGCTCGCGAACGCGAACTACAACATCCTCGGAAAGACCAGGCTCGCGATCGGGATTTCGGCGGTCCTGATGGTGTCGGGCCTCGCACTGTTCGTCTATCTCCCGGACAAGCAGAAGCTTGGCATCGACTTCCTCGGCGGCGCGACGTTGCGCGTGCGCACCGACCAGCCGCAGCTCGACAAGGATCTGCGCGCCAGGGTGCAAGCGCTGGGCGGAGAGTTCGGATCCGCCGAAGTCGTCGGACTGCCCATCTCAAAGGTCGCCGCCGGCCAGTACACGCAGTTCCGCGTCACGTTCAAGACCGACTACGACATCGAACAGACGGAGGCCGGCGCCGGTGCTGAGCGCGACTTCAAGCAGACGATCCGCAACGGCCTCGCCGACGTGCTGCAAAAGGACCAATTGGAAGTCGCTCAGACGCAATCCCCCGATTCGAGCGCGGTGACCGGCAATCTCTACTTTGAGTCGGCCCACCCGGTGAACGACATCAAGGCCCGACTCGAGTCGGCCCAACTCAAGGACGTGAACGTCGCCGTTCGCACGGCCGGCCGCGAGGACACTTTCAGCTTCAACTCGACGACGCGGCCGGGCATCCCTGATCTCGACCTGGTGACGATGATCAAGTCCGCCTTTGTCGGCACCACGGACTCGACCGGCAAGGAGATGCGCTTCGCCGAACAGATTCCAGAGGCCAGCGTCATTGGCGGTCAAGTCGTCGGCGAGTTGCGCGACTCGGCCATCAAGGCTCTGTTGCTCAGCCTGTTCGTGACCGTGATCTACATCCGGGTTCGCTTCTCGGAGTACTCCTTCAGTTTCGCGGCGCTGCTCGCCACGCTCCACGACTTGGTCATCACGGTCGGCGCGATCGCCTTCCTGTGCTGGAACCCGCTCGTCCACGCCGAGTTCGACATGGGCTCGATCGCGGTGTTCCTGACCATCGTCGGCTATTCGGTCAACGACACGATCGTCGTGTTCGACCGGATCCGAGAGAACCGACCGCGCCTGAAGGGCAGCCTCGAGGAGATCGTGAACAGGTCGATCAACGAGACTCTTTCGCGCACGGTGATCACGTCCACGTCGATGGTCACGATCTTCATCGTGCTGATCTTCAACCTCGGCACGGGAAACGTGCTCGAGGGCATGGCCTTCGCGATGACCTTCGGTATCGCCACCGGAACCTTCTCTTCGATCTACATCGCAGCGCCGATCTTCATCTACCTCGAGAAGCGTCAGATCAAGAAGGACGACGAAGAGCGCAAGAAGGAAGAGTTGCTCGCTCGCCATCCGGCGAGCAAGCAGGTTCCGGCCAGAGCCTGAAACGATTTCATGCGCACGCTGATCCTGGTGCTGATTCTCGCCTGCGGTTTCGGCGCCGCGGCGCTGTGGCAGCAACAGCGGACTGCGCGCCTGCGCGAGGAGCGCGCGCTCGCCGCGCAAGTCGCGGCGGGCCAGGCGGCGATGACACCGAGCGGAATGCTCGGGCCCGGCGAGGCGGTCGTGGTCATCGGACGACCCGCGCAGCAGCCCTCGGCACCAGGCATTGACTCGAGGCAAGTCCCGGCCCCGCTGCCGGGAGGCACGCCCGCGCCGGGCCCTGGAGCCAAGCTGCCTGCCAACCTGCCCCAGACGCCCCCAGCGGTGCCTGCGCCTGTGCTCGGAGACTTCGTGCTCGAAGTCGGCGCGGGACAGTCGCTCTCGAAGATCGCGCACGCACACTACGGTCACGCGCCGGTGGAGCTCGTGACCAAGTTAGCGCAATACAACGGCATGGCCGATGCCAATGCGCTGCGCGCGGGAATGAAGCTCAAACTGCCGACGCTCGAACGCTTGGGCGTGGTGTTGAAGCCCTAGTCGCTTCCGGGTAAGGGGGTCGGATGACCTCGGACTTGCGCGGACAGTAGTCCGGGTGCAGGCTGAAGCCATGCTGCTTGCCCAGCTTGCCGAATGGTTGCTG
>JANMRV010000378.1:0-1492 GCA_031388685.1 Planctomycetota bacterium | reverse complement strand
CTCGCCCGAACTCGTCGAAGAAGCCCACGTGCGCACGTTCCTCGTCGCGCCGGCCTCCGCGCCCTATGTCGGCGTCCACCTGTTCGGCGAGGAAAGCTTCAAGCGCGCACACCTCATGTCGCGGCTCGTCGAGCGCTTCCGCGCGCTTGGCTTCGATCCGGGCAACGAGCTTCCCGATCACCTCGGCGTCTTGCTGCGCTTCGCGCGCTGCCTGGACGCGGACGAACTCTCGGACCTCGTGCGCTGGTGCCTCATGCTGCCGGTGACCGCGATGCATCGCGAGCTCGCCCGCACGCGCAATCCGTATCGGCACGTGCTTGCCGCGATCGTTGCGGCCATTGCGCCCGACGGTGTGCCCGAGACGGTGCGCGCCAGGATCACTCTCACGGCGCAGGCGCCGTCAGGAGACGGCTGCAACGGTTGTTCGGTGATGCACGGAGGTGATGAACTGTGATCCAGTCGTTCCTGCTCGTCGGTCTGCCCTACGCGGCGATCCTGATTTGCGTGCTGGGCTCCATCTGG
This sequence comes from Planctomycetota bacterium, assembly GCA_031388685.1. GTDB lineage: Bacteria > Planctomycetota > UBA1135 > UBA1135 > JADJQU01. The sequence goes on along the minus strand of JANMRV010000378.1, from coordinate 970 downwards.
CGCTTTCGCACGCAGCGCTTCAGCTACTCGGCGCTGTCCTCGCAGTTCCTCGAGGATCGCCAGCTGCTCTGGGGCTCCGCTCCCTGGCACGTGGGCATCTTCATCGTGCTGGCCGGAGACGCGCTCGCGTTCCTGATGCCGGGTGTCTGGTCGAGTTTCATGTCGAACTCGGGCGTGCTGATCTCGGTCGAGGTGCTTGGCATGGCGGCCGCGCTGCTCTCGCTCGTCGGACTTTGCGTGCTGACTTTCCGTCGCCTGCGCAACAGCCGCATCCAGGCCGTGACCACCACTGTCGATCTCGCGATCCTCGGGATTCTGATCGTGCAGGTCGTGCTGGGGCTGTTGACGGCGAGCCTGCACCGCTGGGGCGCGTCGTGGTCCACCGGAACGCTTTCCCCTTACCTGTGGAGCCTCGCGACGCTTCATCCCCGCCCCGAACTCGTCGCGGATCTGCCGAGTCTCGTGCAGGCGCACATGGCACTTGCCTGGGCCGTGCTGTTCCTCGTGCCCTTCTCGCGGCTCGTGCACCTTTTCTCGCTGCCGCTGCCCTACCTCTTCCGAGCGCCGCTGGTCTTTGTCTGGGCCAATCCGCGGCGCTTCGATCGCGCGCGTGCCCTGATCGGAAAACTGCAGGCTCGCCGCTACTTCCTGCGCGGTTCTGTAGGACTCGCGGCCGGAGGTTCGTTGCTCGCTGTCGGCACCTTCGACCAGTTCGTGCAGTTCTTCTTCGGCCCGCGCATGAGCGAGAGCGAGTCGGCTGCGCTGATGGAAAAGAAGCTCGCCCGAATCGAGCAAACCGCAGCGCAGAAGCGCCTCGAATTGGAGCGCAGCCGTCAGGAGTACATCCGCGTCGGCAAGCTCTCGGAACTGAGCGCCAAGAAAGGCCGCTACTTCGTCGACTACGAAATGCGGCCGGCGCTCGCCTTCCTTGGCGATGACGCTCTGCCGGTGCTGCGCTCGGCGAAGTGCA
>JANMRV010000368.1:0-1542 GCA_031388685.1 Planctomycetota bacterium | reverse complement strand
CGAACTTGACAAACGCGTGCCGCACTTTGAAGTGCGACCACTGCGCGCCGGCCATGAGAACTGCCATGAGCAGTGCAGGGACCAGCACGAGCGATGGGTACCAGATACCAACGATCAGCAATGTCGAAAGTGCGATCTTCGCCGCCCCGATGAAGCTGCGGAACACGATCGACAAGCGGTACTCTCCGAACTCCTTTTCGATGTTCTCGAAGCGGAAGATCCACACGAAGAGGACGGATGCGGCGATGACGATCTGGGCGATGATGGACGCGTTGAGCATGGAAATGTGGACCCGAGGCCTGAACCGCGGTCGAAGGCTGGGAAGTGGGCGCTCTGGAAACAGCACTGGACGATTGCGCCAGATAGTTCGGCCGAGGTGGGCGCTCAGATGCAGCCGACCGGATTCGATTTCAAGGGTCCGCGCTCCTGTACCCAATTCCGCGATCCAGGCCGGACTCAAGGGCTGTGTCGGACAGCGAAGTCTGGCGGCGATCCATTCGATCTCACGCCGCGCTCGACCACGAACTGGTTTACGTTGACCGACCCCGCGATGTCTCAGAGCGTGGCACAGCGTGCCGGGACGACCCGGTCATCCCATCGGCTCGCCGCGTGTCTTGGTCGTGATGCCGAGCTTGCGGCGCAGTAGATCGGCTTCGATCGCGATCTGCGCGCGGGCCTCGGATGGAATGCGGTCCAGGTTCTTGAAGATCATCGCCATGCGCTGGTTTTGGCCCAGTCGCTCGCGGGTGCGGATCAGAAAGTCCCAGTAGAAGACCGTCACGGGGCAGGCCGACGGGCCGCTGCGCTCCGCGGGCTCGTAGCGACAACCCGTGCAATAGTCGCTCATCCGCTCGATGTACTTGCCGCTTGCCGCGTAGGGCTTGGTGCCCACCAGACCCGTGACGCCTTGAGCGGCACCCGAGCGCTGATCAGCGTGCATGACCATGCCCAACGCGTTCGGGAGCGTCACCCAGTCCACGCCGTCGACGAACATACCGAGGTACCAGTCGCTCACGGCCCTCGGGCCGACGCCGCTGATCAGGGCGAAGTTGCCGGTAACCATCAGGCGCTGGATGTGATGGCCGAAGCCGGTGTCGAGCACCTGTTCGACGCAGGCCTTCATGCAGACCATGTCGGTGTCGGCAGTCCAATAGAAGCCCGGCAACTCGCCGTGTTGGTCGAGCGCGTTCCGATCTGCGTACGCTCGGCCTTCGAGCCAGTAGACACCGCGGATGAACTCGCGCCAGCCGATGATCTGCCGCACGAACGCCTCGACGGATTGCAAAGGGGCCTTGCGCTCGCGATATGCCGCGATGGCTCGATCGCAGCACTCGCGCGGACCAAGCAGCTTTAGGTTCAGGCAACTCGAGAGCGTGGAGTGATAGAGCGTCGGCTCGCTGGTCCACAGTGCGTCCTCGTACGGGCCGAATAGGGCGAGACGGTGCTGAATGAAATCTTCGAGGGCGGCCAGGGCTTGTTCCCGAGTAACGGGCCATGCGAACGATTCGACTCGGCCGGGCAGGTCGGGCAGCACGCTTTTTA
>JANMRV010000349.1:0-1312 GCA_031388685.1 Planctomycetota bacterium | reverse complement strand
CAATCGCAAGCTCGCTGCGCCGCCGGAGCGCATCAGCCTGCTGCACATCGCGCCGACCGTGCTGAAACTGCTCGGTGTCGCGATACCGAAGGAATACGACGAACCCGCGCTGGAGTTTGTCGCGCAGTAGGCGCGGAGCGGGCAGGTGCCTCCGCACGGGCTCAGGTCATCCCAAGCTGTTGCGTCCGCGCAACAGCACTGTGAAAGATCCGGCCGCGTCGAGGTTCAACGGCGCCAGGAACTGACCGGCGGCACCAGTTCAGAAATGTGCCAACGTACGCGGGGAGGCCGCGACAACTTGCGTTGAACGCAGCCGAAAGAGCCGCCTGCGGCATGTGATTCTCGGACTCTTGCGCAAATCTTTCGAAGGTTTGATGGGGATCTGGACGATCTTCGCCAACTCGCTCGTCTGACAGTCGTTGATGGAACGGCTTCGGACGGCTCCTGGAAGTTGCTGGCTCCGGCAGAATTTCGAGGCCGCTTCGACGAAGAGCGAGTTCAGCACCCGAAGTGAATGTGAACAGGAACATGACCATGCAATCTCCCGATCAGACCGTTGTGACGAGCCCCACCGAGCACGAGCCCGCGACTTCACGGCGCCTGCGCTCCCTGGTCCTCGCCTGGCGCGACGAAGAATCCGGCGATGAATTGACGATCGACGTGCGCGGCTCGGAGCGCTTCCTCGAGGGCCTCCGTCCGCTCGGCTTCGTGCCCGTGGGGGACGCGCCGCGAACCCATTGCGAGCGTGACTCCATGCCGCATGCGGCAAACGCGCTTCAGTCGAGGTCGCCCCAGGGCCCATCCTCGGCGCCTGTCCGGGACCCCGACCTCGGACCCTCTGCGAAGGGCTCGCTGGCCAAGAAGGACCTCGAATCGGCGGATCATCGCGTTCGTTGGACAGTCAGACTTTCGCGCCCATGGAAACCCAAGAGTCGATGAACTAGGAGCTCGGCAATTCGTTCTCTGGTAGGTGTTCGGATCCAGGCAGGCTCCGGCTCCCCTCCAGGAAGCACGGCTAGATCCTTGGTTCGACCGAGTCCCCAGACTTGACGAAAATTCCCCGCGAGCGAATTTCGGTTGCGGGGGGGGGGCGGCGGGAGACCAGGGCCCTACAGAAAAGGATTGGTGGTGTGGGACCCGCCAATTCGCGCGCTCGCGGCGGGGGCTGCGGGCGCGCCCCTCTTTCAGCGCCCGCCGTACCCGGAAACAGGTACGGCGGGCGCTGAGCTTTTTTGGGTCCGCCGGGCACCGGCTGAGCGCTCGCTTCGACAGAAAATTGCACGAGCCCGATCGCCGTGGATCAGCCGGCCAA
>JANMRV010000337.1:0-23382 GCA_031388685.1 Planctomycetota bacterium | reverse complement strand
CGAGCTCCGCCCGACGCGACATCCAGCCGAAACCGATTGCCCACACGGCCAGGGACGCCGCCAGCACGAGGGACGTCCAAACAGCGTCGTCGGGCACGAACTTCGCCGCCAGGAGGTCCGCGCCGAACAACGCGGCGAAGGCCCAGGCCGAGAAGATCAACACGTGATTGCGTTTGGCATGACCGATCTCGTGCGCGTAGACGCTGGCAAGTTGGCGCAGATCGAGCTGCGAAAGCAGCAGGTCGGAAAAAATCACGATGCGCTGCATGGGCAGGAGCCCGATGATCGCGGCGTTCGCGGCGGTGAACCCGGTGTGCCAGAGAACCAACCGGCGACCGTCGAAATCCGCGCGTTTCGATACAGCGTCGAAAAGCGTGCGTTCCGGCCCGGCGGGCAGGGCTTCCGTCTCCCAGGTGTACCGCAAGAGCCAAGGCAGACTGAGAGCGAAGAGCGCCAGCATCGCCGCCGCGTAGGCCGCGTTCCACAGCGCCACGGTTTCGACCTGCAGACGCAACGCTGCGACCCTCCCAATGCAGGAGGAAATCAGCACGTAGCCCACCAGCGGCACCAGCGCAGCTGCGAACAGGCGGGCCTGGAAGGGCAGCGCCAGTCGCGCCTTCGGGGGGCCGCCGATTTTCGAGCGCGCGTCGATCGCCAGCAGCGAGAACGCCACGAAGGGCAGGAACGAAACCAGGAGCAGCGGGCCCGGCCAACCCATCAACCGCGCGCTGGCGCCTGTGCCATGTTCGATGTAACCGATCCAGCCGACACCGAAAAGCGCGATCGCGTGCAGATAGACCGGCGACCAATGCAACGCCAAAACCGCGCGCTCCGCCAGGCGGAATCGGCCACGCAGGTAGAGGCGATTCGAAAGCCAGCCCAAGACGTGCGGGACAAACAGGAGGTAGAAAAGCAACGCCAGCCGCGACTGCGACGCTGATCCTGCCGCTTCCCAGATCCCGCGCTGCGCCGCATCCGCGCCGGTTTCTTCCCAGATCACTTGCGCGAGCAGCGCGAGGCCGAGATGGATCAGATAGCCCATGGAGCGCTCGCGCGCGGCTTCAGCCTGCGACCAGCTTGCTGAGCTCCTGCTCGAGCATGCGCCGCAAAGTCCCTTCCGGAAGGAAAGCCGGTCGGTCGCGGACGATCACCACCAGCGCGTTCTCTTCGATCGTGTACTCCGCGCGCACCGTTCCGAGAAAGCCGGCGTCTTTCGAGAGTACTCCGCGCGTCTCGTCGGCGCCCGGCGTGAACTCGACGTCGTGGCGCTCGGCGGCGCCGCGGATTCTGCGAGCGATCTCCTGGGCGGCCAATTGGTGGGCGACGCGAACTTCCATGGCCCTTCCTTAGCTCGTTGCGCGCTCGGCCACAGCCGGCGCGGGCAGCCAATTTCCATTCCCAAGCATCTCGCAGGCTCCGCTCAAGCGCACTTCGCCGGCCGGCGAATCCCAGCTGACGTGCAGAATTCCGCCGGGAACATGCACATCGATCGGTGTGGTCGCGCGCTGCGTGACCGCCGCGGCCACGGCGGCAGCGCAGGCTCCGGTGCCGCAGGCCTGGGTTTCGCCGACGCCGCGTTCCCAGACGCGCATGTCCAGTCCATGTTCGCGCACGGCAACGAATTCGACGTTGGTGCGCGCTGGAAAATGGCGGTGGTGTTCGAGCTCATGGCCCAGGCGCGCCACGGGAGCTTCGCGTTCGTCGCGTACGAAGACCACGCAATGCGGATTGCCCATGTCGACCAAGGTCGCTTCGATGGCGCCGTGGGCGGTCTTCAAGGTGACACGGCGCTCTTCGACATGCGGCTCACCCATCGAAATCTCTGCGCCGACGATTTCCTTCGAAGCCTCGCTGCGCAGCACGCGCGCGGCGCGCGGGCCGGAGTCGGTCAGGATCGTGAACTCATCGCTCGACATGTGTCCGCGTGCGCGCGCGACCAGCGCGATGCAACGCAGACCGTTGCCGCACGATTCGGGCCGGCTGCCGTCGGCGTTGTAGATCACCATGCGGCAAGCACCGGCTTCGCGCGCGGGCTGCAGGAGCAAGATTCCGTCGAGCCGGAACTCCGCGGGAAGATTCGCGTCGAACTCCGCGCGCGTGGCGAGCGGCGCGCTGCACAATTCGAGCGCGGCCGCGCGCGGATCTTCGGGAACCTGCCCGTCGAAACCGTCGAACAGCGCAAAGTTGTTGCCTGTGCCGGAAACCAGCGTGAATTTCATCGCGCTCCCCCATTCGGGATCTTTTGCGTGTTCTTGAAATGCAGCTTGGCCACCAGCCCAAGTTTCGCCATGCCGTGCAACGCGACGTACCGGCGCGCGGCCTGATCCACCGGCGCGCCCGCACCCTTGGCCAGGTCGATGGCGCAGCTCTCGGACAATTCGTGCAAACCGTTCAAGAACATTTCGCGCGCGATCACGCTGGCCGCGGCCACGGCGGGCACGCGCTCGGCGCGCGGATGTTGGATGAGTTCGATGTCGGTCCCCGCGAGCGCCTTCTCCATGACCTTGGCGTTGGCGAATTGATCGACGAGCACGCGCATGCCGGGTGAAACGAGTTCGCGAATCGCCTTGGCGTGCAAATCGGCCAGCAGCGGATTCAAGTTCTTGTAGCGCGCGTGCGCGGCGTTGTACTCCGGCGGCGAAAGTTGCGCGATCGCGTGCGGCAGGCTGCCGCGCAACGCGGCGCCAAGTCGCAGACAGGCTTCGTCGGTCAACTGTTTGGAATCGCGCACGGGCCCACCAAGCATGGCCTTCGACTGTTCCGGTTCCAGGCGCACGGCGCAGACGACCAGCGGTCCGAAGTAGTCGCCCTTGCCGGATTCGTCGCTGCCGACCATCGTGACGTAGGTCTCGCTCGATTTTTCAGGCGCGGACGGGCGGGCCTTTGGTGCCGAGGCGGGCTGTTCGCCCGCATCGGGCTCGACGTAGCGGGTCAGAAACTCGCTGGGGTGATCGCCCTGGACCACCAACTTCCCCGAGGCGTAGGCGGTCGCGACGACGCCCTCGCCCTTGACCGAGAACAACGCGTGCGGGACGGAGCGAAAGTCGAACGCGCCGCGCTCGAGGTCGGCCTTCAAGCGGGCCATGCGGGAGCGTGTCAAGGCGACGACCAGAGTGCTTTGAGCCACGGCGGGATTCTGGCACGCTCTGCGACTCTGCGCCTCTCTGTCTGTGCGGTTTATTCCGCAGATGAACACCCGCGAAGCCGCAGAGGACGCCGGTAGAGAACATGCAAGCCAAGCAAGAGCCTGACGAATTCGAGACCGACCTCGGCGCGGATGTCGACCTCTTCCGGCCGCAGCCCGTTCAAACTCCGTGGGGACTGCTGGCCCTTTTTCGCGTCGACGGGCAGGTCGTCTGTGTCCAGGCGTTCTGCCCGCACCTCGAAGGTCCGCTTTTCCAGGGTTCGGTCGCCGCCGGCGAAGTGACCTGCCCCTGGCACCTATGGCGCTATGACCTGAAGAGCGGCCGGCGCACGGATTGGAAAAATCCGCGCACGGGTCAAGACGCGCGCGGTCTCCTGGTCAGCGCGGTGCGCATCGGCCCGCAGGGCAAACTGATCCTCGCGCGGCCCGTGCGCAACTGATCACGGCTGCACGTAGATGCCGCTGGCGATCACGGCCACGTTGCCGCCGGCGTCCTTCGTGAACTTGCCGCGCACGGTGACCTGCTTGAGGTGATCGAGCCCGTTCCAGCCTTTCGCCGAACCGAGCGCGAGCTTGCCGCCCTCGTGCACTTCGATCGCGGCCGAGCCCTGAGCGAGCTTGGTTGGCTCCTCGCAGCAGTAATCCCACGGTGTCTCGCAGTTCATCTTGTCGTCCTCGTCGGCGCAGGACTTCAACGAGAGATCCGCGATCGTGAAGACCGCGCGCGTGGCCACGAAGTCGCGAACCCTGCCGGTGACGACGACTTCGGCGCCGTCCGTGGCGGTCTTGCTCACGTCGATGACGCTCAGCGCCGCGGCCGGAGCCGCATCCAGTTTCAATGCGGCGGGAAACACCACCGCGGACACCAGCGGTGTGGCCGGAGTTTCGGCCTCGTGACTGCAGGCGCACAGCGCGAGAAAACACAGGGGCAGGATCGATCGTGTAAACATGGTTTTGGCTTTTCAGGGTTCCTTGAGAGCGGAAGCTATGGATAGACGTTGGACGCGCAGAATGGCAGGGGCCGTTCCGAATAGGCCTAGGAGCAACACGCCGCCGAACCCGACCAGCACGCTTTGTGCGTCGGCCTCGAGGCGAAAAGCGCTCATCGCGATGCGAATCGCGCCGTCGTGCAGTGCGAAGCGGGCGATCACGAGTCCGAGGACTCCTCCGGCGGCGGCGATCAAGAGCGCCTCCTGCGCCAGCGATCGCGCGATGGCCTGGGCCGAATAGCCGACGGCGCGCAGGGCTGCCAGCTCGCGCAGGCGATCCTGCACGGCCGAGTTGATCGCGTTGGAACCGCCGAAGACCGCCGCGGCGGCGATCATCGCCGCCATCATCCAGGCCAGCGCGCGAATCGGCTGGAAGTAGGCGACGAGTTCCTTGTAGTAGAGCGCGGAAGGGATCACGACCAGCTCCAGGTCGAGCCGTCGCAGCGCGAACAATTCCAGTTCGGCGAAGTCGCCTGGCTTTTCCACGCGCACGAACACAGCCGAGCTGTCGTCGCGCCGCGTCAGGCCGCGCAGCTCCGAGAGCGGCGCCCAGAGTTCGGCTTCGATCGTCGTGCCCGGCGCGGCGAAACGGCCCGCGACGGTGAATTCGCCGCCCTCGAAGCGGACGATTTTCCCGACCGCGAGCGCGTCGTCGTCGACGCCCATCTGCCGCGCGGCCAGGCGGCCGACGAGCACTTCGCCCGAACGCGCCGGCCGGCCTTCGATGATCGTGACCGAGTCGTGCACCAGGAACGCACGCTCGTTGACGCCGCGCACAAAGGCAGGATAGGTGTGTTCACCTTCGCGCGCTTCGCTCGAGCCACCGAGGCGCAGATTCGTGCCCGTGTGGATCTCACTGGAGACCGCCGGCACGCCACCGATCAGTTTGATTCCGGGCACTGCGGCTTCGATCAAGGCGCCACCGCCGGCCGTGACCGTCGAGCGCAGCACGTCGCGCTGGGCCACGCTCGACAGCAGGATCGCCACGTCGTCGCGCGCGGCGCCGGCAAAAGTCTTGTCCAGTCCGTGCACGAAAGCCGTGGTCGCCACGAGCAACGCGGCCACCAAGGCGCTGGCGAGCGCGGTCAGGACCGTGCGCAACGGACGGCGCGCGAGATTGCGCACCGCGTAGTCGAAGGGCAGCGAGCGCGCCATCGCTCAGGCCTCCCTCAACGCCGCGACGACCGGCCGTCGCGCGCTTTGCAGCGCCGGAAAGATCCCGGCAAGTGTTCCCGCGATCACGGACACGGCCAGCACGCGTGCCACCAGCGCCGGCACGATGTGGAATCCGACGGCGACGCCCTCGGAGCCGATCGATACGTGCGAAAACTCGACGATCGCATAGGCGACGAAGAGGCCGAGCGCGCAGCCGCCGACGGCCAGGATCCAGGCTTCGCCCAGCACGACGAAGACGATGTGGCCCTCGCGGAAACCCAGCGTGCGGAACACGCCGAACTCGCGCACGCGTTCCTGCGACGACATCAGCACCGTATTGGCGACGAGCGCGAGTACGACTGCGACGCAGCCCAGTCCGAGCCAACGCGCGAAGCGCAAAATCTCGCGCAGGTCGCGCGTGGCGCTTTCGAGGAACTGCAGTTTCGCGCGCGTATCGGTCGGTTCCTGGGCGCTCTTGAATTGCGCGTCGATGGCCGCGGCGATCTCCCTCGCGCGCGAGGCATCGTCGATCTTGACTTCGAATTGCGTGACCGTGCCGAGCCGATTGACCGGGCCCGCGCGCTGCAGGTACTCGAGGTGCGTCATGACGACGCCTTCTTCCACGGGTTCATCCGACGCGAACACGCCGGCGACCTTGACCAGGATGTTGCCGAAGCGGAACACATCGCCGGGTTGCAGGTCCTTGCGCGCGGCAAAGGCCTGGCCGACCAGCGCCGAGTCGCGCTCGCGGCGGAATTTTTCGACATCGCCCGCGATCACGTCGAGGTTGCGCGCAGCGAGCATCTCGTCGACCGGCGCGCCCTGGAACGCGACGATGTCGAGCGAGGCGCGGCAGTTGTTCAAATAGACCTTGACCGGCAACACGCTCTGCACGCCCGGCACTTTGCGAATGCGCTCGACGTAGGACTCCGGCAGAAACGAAGTCTGCGGGCAGTAGCGATTCTGGCGATAGACGATCAACGTGCGCGCGGCTTCGGTTCCGCTCATCGCGCGATCCAGTCCGGCAGAAAGGCTTTCGACCAGGACGAAGAGCAGCATCGCGCTGGCCACGCCGAGCAGCGTGAACACCGTGCGCATCGGCCGGCGCCGCAGATTCTTGGCGATCAGACGCGGCAACTTCATCGGGTCAGAATTCCTTCGAGCGCGTGCAACCGGCCCTTGTCGAGGCGCATGCGCCGTGTGCCGTACATGGCCGCGTGCGGATCGTGCGTGACCATCACGATGGTCTTGCCGCGTTCTGAGTGCATGCGCCCGAGCAGCGTGAGCACGCCGTCCGCGGATTCCTGGTCGAGGTTGCCCGTGGGCTCGTCGGCGAGCAGGAGCGGCGGATCGGCGACGATGGCGCGCGCGATGGCGACGCGCTGCTCCTGTCCGCCTGACAATTGACGCGGCAGGTGCGTGGCGCGATCGCCGAGACCGACCGCTTCCAGCGCGAGGCTGACGCGCCGATGTCGCTCTGCGCGCGAAAGCGGAAAAAGCCACAAAGGCAACTCCACATTTTCGTAGGCCGTCAGCACCGGCACGAGATTGGCCTGTTGGAACACGTAACCGATGTTCTGCGAACGCCAGGGCGCCAGCTTGCCGCGCGCGAGTGTCACCAGATTGGTCTCCCCTACCGTGACGTTGCCCGCGTCAGGCCGGTCGATGGCCGCGAGCAGATTGAGCAATGTGGTCTTGCCCGAGCCCGACGGGCCGAGCAGCACGAAGAACTCGCCCTGCTCGATCGACAGCGTCGCATTCTCGAGCGGCGTGACCGCGTACTCGCCCTTGGTGTAGCGCTTGGTCACGTTTTCCAATCTGATGTAGCTCACGGCCGTTCCTCCACGCGCAGATGATCGCCCACGTGCAATTCGTTTTGACCGCGATCGATCACCTTGTCCGAAATGTCGAGGCCTGAGCGCACCTCGACCCAGTCACCGGACTCTGCGCCGAGCTCGACCTCGCGCAATTTCGCCGTGCCGTCAACACCGTCGATGATCCAGACGCGCTTCTTGTCCTCGACAACGCGCAACGGAACTTCGACGCTTGGGGAAACTTGCGCGACGCCGCCCTGAGTCTGCGCCTCAGCTGGGCGCGCGACGAAACGCACCTGAGCGAGCATCTCCGGCCGCAGCCACTCGTCGCCGTCCTCGACGCGCACGTGGACCTGCAACGTGACTTTTTGAATGTCGGCTTTCTCGACCACGCGCACGATCTCGCCGTGGTAGGGCCGACCAGAGCGCGCGTCGATGGCGATTTCCGCGCGTCCACCGACGGCGAGCTTGGAGACCTCGGACTGCGGCACGTCGACGCGCACGCGCAAATGCGCCGGATCGAAGAGCGTGCACACCAGGCTCGCTGAATCCGCGAGCACGGATCCGGGCATCGCGCTGCGTTCGAGCACGACGCCGTCCGACGGCGCAAGGATTTCCATGCGCGCGAGGCGCAGCTTGGCCTCGTCGAGCGAAACCCGCGCGCTGTCGGTTTCCGCTTGCGCACGTTGCCTCGCTGCGTCCGCTGTCTCGAGTGCCAGCTTGTCCTCCAGACGCAGCTCGAGATCGCGCTTGGCCCGCACGTGCCGCGCCAGGGACTTCTGTTCTTCGGCGTGTGCCATGGAAACTTCGGCGCTCAACTGGTCCAACGCCGCTCCCGCTTCGGCGACACGCGCCTCGGCCAGATCGACTGCGCGTTGTTCGCTCGCTCCGATCGACTCCAATTCGTGCAGCAGCGCCGCCTCGTCGCGGGCCGAGCGCACGCCGGCCTCGCCCTTGCGGGCGGCGGCTTCGCGTTGGGCGACTTCGGCGCGCCGGCCTTCGAGTTCCGCGCGCGCCACGGCTTCGCTTTCCGTCACGGCGAGCGCCTGCTCGAAATTGGTGCGCGCGATCGAAGCACGGACCTCTGCTTCGGTCTGCGCCGCGCGGGCCTGGGCCAGCAGCGCTTCTGCGCCCGACATGGCAAGGCGCGCATCCTCGTCCACCAGGCGAGCCACGACCGCGCCCTTCGTCACGCGCGCGGCCTCGAGCACGAGCACTTCGCGCACGACTCCTGGCGCAAGCGCCGTGACCTGGATCGCAAACGGATCGGGCTCGATCCAACCGGCGGCCTGAAGCACGACGCGCGCGGCGCCGTTCGAGGCTGCGCCGGCCCCGCGCGTCTCCACCGGCCTCGGGCGGATCACACTGACGGCGACTTTCGTCTCGAAGAATCCGCGCAGACTGCTGGCAAGCACTGCGAGGAAGACGAGCAGGATCAAAACGGGCAGCACAATTCGCCACGGACTGCGGCGCGGCGGCGGAGTGCTCGGCGCCTGACGCGCAAGGCCGGCGAGGTCGATGTCGGGGCGAACTTGACTCACGGCGCCACCTCCTTTGGCGTCGTCGCGATGCCGCAGGCTTGCGCAAGATCGAGCGCGGCGATTTCCGCCGCTTCGCGCGCATCGACGAGACCGACGAGCGGCGCTTTTCGCGCCCGCGCTGAAAGCGTCCACTCCATGGCTGTCGCGCGGCCGTAGCGCAGACGCGCGTTCACGGCCTGCCAGTTGAGCTCCTCGGCCTCGTCCAGTTCGGGTGCGTGTTCCTGCGCAAGCAGCCGCTGCTCGCTCAGGATTTCACGCAAGCTAGCCACCCGCGCGAGCGCGAGGTTCAGCGCGTCTTCGACCCGCTCGCGCGCCGCTTCGCGCTCGGCGCGCGCGACACGCATCTGCTTCTCGACCGTTCCGGGCCAGGGCACGGACAGATCGAGCATGCCGCCGACGAGCAATTCGCTCGGCATGAACGTGAATTGCGGACCTGCTCGCAGCGTGGGCCAGGCGCTCGCTGCGACGGCGCGCACGCGCATCTCGGCTTGCGCAAACTCGAGCGTGAGTTCGCGCAGCGCCGGGTCCTGCTCGAGCACCTCGCGCGCACTGCGTGGTCCCGGATCCGCCGCCGGCTCCTCCAGGACCTCGCTGTCAACTTCATCGAAGGCTGCGTGCTCGAAGGCCAGTCCGCTGACCCGCGCCAGCTCGGCTCGCAAGCCTGCCTCGCGAACCTTCTCGGAAGAAATCTCGTGTTCGACTTCGTGCGCGGCCGCGCCGACCGACGCCACATCGGCCTCGGACAGACGGCCGCGACGCTCGAGCACTTCGAAGCGCGCGGTTTGTCCGATAACTTGTCCCAACAGCGTAGTCAGGTCGGCCTGGCGCTTGCGCGATGCCGCGAGCCGCACGCGGGCCCGTTCGACCTCGAAAATCGAACTCCAGACCGCACTCTCCAGACGGCTGTGGGCGCGCAGCACATCGACCCGCGCGGCTTCGCGGGCGACCTGCGCAGGGCCCAGACCCAGGAGCCCAAGCAGATCGAAGGTGACCGACACTTTGCTCTCCCGCTCGATGTCGGAAAGATCCATGGACTCGATTCTGCTCTCGATCCCTTCCGGCTGCCCGGCGAGATGGGCGGCAGCAAGCGCGCGCTCCAGTTCGCGGCGCGCGGCACGCACGCTCGGATTCCAGGCCAGCGCACAGGCGCGCCAGTAACCCGCGCTCCGCGGCTCCGCGCACTCCTCAGACGTCGGTCGCGGCAGTGCGAGAACGTCGAGCCCGGCGAGGTCGAGGGCGTCGAAAATTCTGGCCGGCCCTTCGACACGCTGGTCAAGCGCGCCCAAGACTTCGTCCGGTGCCAATTGCGGCTCGTGGACGGAAGCACAACTGACACCGAGGCCGGCGACGATCAGGCAGGCATGAAGTGGGTGCGCACGGCGCACCGCGGTAAGCAAAACGAACATCGGAATCTCCAGGAAGGGAACGGGATCTTCCCCAGCGCACACGCGCCGGAGCACCACGACCGGGAGTCCGGAATCAAATCCTCAGTGGCACTTGCGCGGCCGCATTGGGCCGCAATCGTTCGCGTGCACGTATTGCTCTTTGGCTCTCGAAACCCGGCGCAGGGGGCGGCACGGAAGCGAGCACGCAGACGAGTCGCAGCATCGGCGCTTCGAGCGCGGGCAGCTGGACCGGAGCGGCCGTCGGCGTCTTGTCGTTGGAGTCAAACACGACTTCCAGGCAGCAGGTGCATTCCTCGCTCGCGGCCGCCAGCGCAGGACCCTTGTCCGGCAGCGGATCGCAGCAGGTCGGCTTCGAGCAGCAGGACGGCTGCTCGATCACGCCCAGGGCGACGAAACAGATCCGCGCGTGCAGCGCTCCCGGCGCGCAGATCATTGCGCACAAGAGGGCCAGTATCAGCGCCCGGGACCAGCTCAGCAGCACTTTCACGACTCTACTATCGTTCGCTTGGGCCTAATCAGTCAACCCAGGATCCGGCGATGGCTAGAATTCGCCCTCCCAGCGCCAGCCGCTGGTCCCTTCCTTCCTTAATACGCCTGCACCGCGGGCCCGCAGCTGGGCCCTTGTGCGCATCCACTCCGGAGCGACCGTGCCCAAGATCAGCGACTCGATTCTCGACACCATCGGCAACACACCCTTGGTGCGCCTCAAGTCCATCGGCAAGAAGACCGGTTGCGAGTTTCTCGCCAAGTGCGAGTTCCTGAACGCCGGAGGCTCGATCAAGGACCGCATCGGCAAGCAAATGGTGCTGACGGCCGAGCGCTCCGGCCGCATCCGCCCCGGCGACACCTTGATCGAAGCCACCAGCGGTAACACCGGCATCGGCATGGCCTTGGCCGCCGCGATCCGCGGCTATCGCATGATCATCACGATGCCCGAGAAGATGAGTCGCGAAAAACAAGTCGTGCTCGAAGCGCTCGGCGCGGAAATTATTCGGACCCCCACCGAGGCGGCGTTCGATTCGCCGGATAGCCACATCGGAGTCGCGAAACAGCTGCAGAAGATCCTGCCCAATTCGCACATCCTCGATCAGTACAACAACCCCGAGAATCCTGCCGCGCACTACGAGGGCACGGGCAAGGAGATCGTCGAGCAGTGCGGTGGCAAGCTCGACTATGTCGTGATGACGGCCGGCACCGGCGGAACGATCACCGGTGTCGCGAGGCGCATGAGAGAGGACATGCCCGGCGTCAAGATCGTCGGCGTCGATCCCGTCGGCTCGATCATCGCCGGCCCCGGCCCGATCGGCTCGTACAAGGTCGAAGGCATCGGTTACGACTTCATTCCGAAGGTTTGCGAGACGTCGCTGGTCGACGAATGGGTCAAGACCGAAGACCGCGAGTCGTTCCTGATGGCGCGCCGCCTGATCCGGCAGGAAGGCATGTTGTGCGGCGGCAGTTCGGGCTCGGCCGTGTGGGCCGCGCTGCAGGTCGCGCAGCGCGTCGGCCCCGGCAAGCGCTTCGTGATCATCCTGCCCGACTCCGTGCGCAACTACATGACCAAGTTCCTCGATCCCTTGTGGATGCGCGAGAACGGTTTCACAGAGAAATCCTGGGAGAGCCGTTCGGTCGGCGACCTCTTGCGCAGCATGCCGCGCCGTGAGGTCCAGACCGCGAACACCGCGGACACCGTCGCCGATTCCGTACTGAGCATGAAGGAGCGGGGTGTCAGCCAGCTTCCGGTGCTCGACGAAGGCCGCCTGGTGGGAATCATCACGGAATCGGACCTGCTCGGAAAACTGGTCGAGGGCCGCGCCGGTCTCTCGTCCACGGTCGCCGAAGTCATGTTCCGCAACGTCAAGACGATCAACGAATCCGAAGACTCCGGCGTCCTCACGCGCATGTTCGCCGAGGGCCTCGTTGGCCTCGTCGTCGACGACGACCAACGCCTGAAGGGCCTAATTTCGAAGATGGACCTCGTCGACTTCCTGACCAAGTCGACGAGTGTGTAGGAGCCTGGCACACTTCCGAACTGTTGCCCCAAGGCGCTCACAGCGCCGTTGCCGGCTCAGCTCGACCTGGCCATTGCTCGCACATCGCCGTTGAGTCCGCGCAACAGTTTGGAAGTGTGCCTGGCTTCCGTACTGGCGCGCTCCATACTGACACATCCCCCTCACCCGCTCCCCGACCGTATCACCTACACGCCAAGCACCCGACACAGCGCCGCAAGATCGTCGACCACCCACGTCGGCGCATCCCCTGCTCCACGCATCTCCGCCTCGCGATTCACGAACGCGGTCCTGAACCCAAGCGCCTGAGCCGGCCTGATGTCGTGGAACAGGCTGCAGCCGACGTGCAGCACGCGCGATTTCTCCAAACCCAATCTCTCGAGCGCCGTGTGCCAATGCTCGGGCCTTGGCTTGTACGATCGCAGCATCTGCGCGCTGACCAGCAGCTCGAATCGCACATCGAGCAGCGCCACGGAGCTCTCCAGCGTCGAAGTCTCGACATTGGACAGGATCGCGAGGCGAAATCGCTTCGCCAGACGCGTCAGCGCAGGATGACTTTCCGCGAAGGGCGGCCAGCCTTTCATGCTCGCCGCGAAATCGCGCGCCTCGCCGGCCCCAAGTTCGCGCGACTGTCTCGCCGCTGCGCGACGAGCAGATTCGGCGAGCACCTCGGAGTACGGCCGATACTCGCCCTGGATCAGCTCGCGATCGATCGCGTCGCGATCGCGGACGAACTTCTCGACATCAATGCCCCCAAGACTCGGCGCCGCGCGCGCCGCGCCCCTCACGCCGCCATACCAATCGATCAGCGTTCCATAGCAGTCGAAGGTAAGCGCATCGAAAGTTTCCACGGCCGCGGCGCTCACTCCGCCTTGGGCAGCCAGCCCTTCGCGCGAACCGCTTCGAGAATCTTGGCCGCGACGATTTCGTAGCCTTCGGGATTGGGGTGATAGCGGTCGCCGCGCACGAACAGCGCTTTGGGCGGATTCGTCGAATGCGCGCGCGCACGGAACTCGTCGATCATGCTGACGAACGCTATGCCGCGTTCTTCGCACAGGCCGCGCAACCAATCGACGGCAGCAGTGTCGTACTTCTCCAGGTAGACCTGGCTCTCGTACGGAAAGAGGAACACGCACAACTTCGCGTTCATCTCGCGCGCTGCGCTCGCGATCGATTCCAGGCGCGTGATCTCGAGCGCGACGCGCTCGGGATTGAGCTTGCCCTGGTTCTTCACCGCGCTCGCCATCTCTTCCGCTTTGGCGAAATCGCTCTGGCGATTCATCACGTAATACGTGGCGCGCAGATACCGGTACAACGCGGATCGCCCCAGAAGCTCGCGCGTCTTGAAGGGAATCGCCGCGCGCAAATTGCCCTTGCCGAGGTGGATGCTTTCGTCGACCGCTTTGGTCAGGTTGGGAAAGTCGTTGAGGTTGTAACCGACGGCGATTAGTTGCGGCTCGACCAGCGGCGAGCGGTCGAGGATCGCCTGCAGGTACTGGCGCGCGGAGTAGCCGTTGACTCCGGCGTTGGCGACCATGGCGCGACGCCCAGGCGGCAGCGCTTTCGTGAGCATGCGTTCCAACTGGCGCGGCCAGCAGTCCGGCTCGTCGACGGACTTGCCGAACGTGCACGAATCGCCGACGGCGAGCACGCGGTATTCCTCGGCCGTCTTCGCGGGCTTGAATTCGCTGCCGCGCAATCCGTGCGAGTCGGTTCCGTACCACGATCCATCCCAACGCCCGGCGAAGTTGGGCTTGTGGACATGCCCCATTCCCGGAAACTTGTCGTAGGGTTCGGAATCGAAGAAGGAGAACGGTCCGGGCTCGGCGAGTCGCGCGACGATTTCCGCGCTGCAGACGAGGGCGATCACCGATACGAGGGAGATCGCGAGCTTCTTGAGGATTCCCCGGAGTGTCATTCGCAAGGCATGGAACCAAGCAGCCGCGGCGGGATCAAGGGCCAATCGCCGCTCAGAACAGTTCTGCCGGGCCGTCGGGCCGCGTCACTCCCGCGATCTGCGGGTAGCGCTCGATCAAAGTGCGGGGAGCCTGCACCTGCTTGCCGGTCAAGGCGGCAAGCAGTTCGAACGCATTGGCCATCGCCTTGCCCTCGAAGTGGTTGTTCGTCACCACGAAGGTTTCGTCGTGGCCGCCCGCCAGTCGCCTGGCACGTTCCGTCTGCTGGACGATCTCGGCAGGCGTGTACAGGTAGTCGTACTTCTGGTCGCGGCCGGCGTCGCGCGAAAACCAAGTCGATGAGTTGCGGCCGTGCAGGCGCAGGTAGCCGATCGGGCCAGGTGTCGGATGGTCGGCGGGCGGGTGATTCGCTGCGGCGGGCAGATCGATCGCAGCGAGCGAACAGCCAAGCTGCCGAATGATGTCGAGGGCCTGCTCCTCGAACCACGATCGATGGCGCAACTCGAGCACGAGCGGCACGCGCGTGAATCTTGCTCGCAGGTCTTCCAGACGCTTCACCGAAGCCGGTTCGAAGCGAAAGCCGATCGGAAACTGAGCCAGCAGCGCCGACAATTTCTTGGCGCGTATCAATGGCTCGATCCCGGCGTGGAACTCCCCCACCGCGTGCTCGTACTGGTCGAGCGGCTGTGCGGAATGCGTGAAGTCCTGGTGCAACTTCGCTGTGAAACGGAACTCTGAGTCGTGCGCGACGAGTTCCGCCCAATGCGCCGCGTGCGCGCTCTGCGGCAGCGCGTAGAAGCTCGAGTTGATCTCGACCGTCTTGACGAACCGCGCGAGGTGCGCGAGCGGATGGAAACCGCGCGGCTTGGGCCGCGGATAGACGATGCCTTCCCAATCGGCGTAGGACCAGCCCGCGGGACCGACGCGGATCACCAGTCCTCGCTCGCTCCGACGTGAGCGAAGGCGCGCCGTTCGCAGTCGAAGATGTGCTCGCGGATCAGCTCTGTCGCGGATTCCAGTTCGCTCTCCGTAACCTCGCGCGCAACCTGGATCGGTTCGCCGAAGACGAGCGCAACGCGCGCGAAAGGCTTGGGAATCGTGAAGGAATCCCAACTCGACAGGTGCCATGCGCGATTGGTCACCATGCCGACCGGCACCACGGGAAAACCGGTTGCGCGCGACATCCAGGCCACGCCGGGGTTCATCGCGTGCCGTGGTCCGCGCGGACCATCCGGCGTTATGGCCACCACGCCTCCAGCGCGAAGCTCTGTGAGCATTTCGCGCACCGCCCGGGCTCCGCCGCCACTGGAAGATCCGCGCACGACGCGGTAACCGAGCGCGCGCAGCATGCGCTCCGTGATTTCCCCGTCCCCGCTCGGACTCACCAGCACGGACCAGTTGCGCTTGCGTCCGAATGCGACTCCGACAAGCATGCGTCCGTGCCACGCCGCGAGCAGGCAACCGCGCGCCGTTGCGTTGGCAGTCGCTGCGTCGGCCTGGCTGACCGGGCTCACGTTTTCGATTCCGAAGGCTTCGGTCTTCCAGGTCATCGAGAGCGCGCGCACGAGCGTCGGCCCGAACGCGCGCATGAGGATGGCGGCGATGGCGCGACGAATTTCGCGCTTGCGCCTGCGAGAGATCCACGGCTTCTTGGTCACGCGCGCCGATTCTACGCGGTCGGCGTGCGCTGACGGCGTGGCGGGTTGGATGATCCGCGGTACGGTGACGTCGTACGCTGCCACCGTACGGTGCCAGGCACTTTCAACGATTCGAGTACGAATCGATGAAAGAGCCAGGCACCCGCGATTTCATCTGCCGCGTGCGGAGCGTGCTTCGCGCGACCCCGGGGAGGGCAACGAGGATCCCGTGGCTCGTGTTTTTGGCTGCGCAGCTCAGGGACTGACGATGTCGTCGCCGCCGCCCTGTTGGTCGACGCCATCGGGCCCCATCGACCAGAGGCGGTAGCGCGCGCCACTGTCGAGCAGCGAGTACTTGAAGCCGTGGCCCCAGCCGTCGGTCGGCAGCGCGCCCTTACCCAGGAAACCATCCGGGTAGTTTTTCGTCGCCTTGAGCAGAAGCTCGAGCGTCTGCGGGTACTTGCCCGAATCCATTTGATACACCGCGACGGAGGTCGCCAGATGGCGCATCTCGACGTTGGTGCCGAGCAATCTCGCGTTGCCCGCGGGAGCCTCCTGATCGGCCTCCGCGTCCTCGTCGCCCGATTCCATCCCCTCGTCGCCCTCGTCGTCGGACTCCATGCCCTCGTCGCCCTCAGCGGAGTCCGGGCTTTCCAATTCCTCGGATTCAGTCGTCGCGAATCCTGCAACAGCCCCGATTCCGATCAGACTCAACCACACTTCGGGTCCGAAGGACGACTCGTTGCGCTGATACACGCCGCCCGGAATCGTCTTCGAGTAGTAGATCGTCGGCTTGTAGAAGTGCGTGAAAACGCCGGGCTCAGGCAGCTTCGTGACATCGACGGGAACCATGCCAGCGCCCATCAGGCCGACCAGTCCGCGTCCGCCTTCGTAAACACCGTTGAGCAGCGCGGACCAGTCCATGTAGGTGAAAGACGTTGCCTCCGCCGGGGGAAGATGGCCCTCGGTCGCGATCAGGTGCGCGCCTGTCTCTTCACCGAGTGCGCGCTTGATCTCCTTCTTGATGTGCGTCGAATTCAACGTGACGATCAGCCGATTCTTGACGATCGTGATCGACGGCGAGAAGGCATTCATCAGCGGGTTCATTCCTCCGCCGCTTTCGTCCTGGCCGAAGTTGAACGTCCACACGGGCGCGTCGCGATAGGGCTTCGAACGCACCTTGAACTCCTCGCCAGCTTCGTCTCCGAGCATCGCCATCAGACCCTCGATGCCCTTTTGCATCGCAACGGGATCCTTGAGGTCGACGACCAGGGCCATGCCCGGGATGCTCGTGACACCCTTGAGCGGGAGCAGATACATCAGCACGCCCTTGCCGACGCTGCCGAAGATGTCCTTCTCGACGCTGAAGTTGTATTTCGCCTCGACCTCGGCCAACTGTTCTTGCGCAGCCTCCGTATCGGCCTCGTCCTTGGACAGCTCCTGCTTGATCGTCTTCCAGGCTAGTGCCCCGTCGATACTGGCCAGGTAGACACCGATCGCATCCTCGGGCACGGCGGAGAGCAGGCCCTTGGGAACCGGCCCAAGACCGAGAGCGGCGGTAATCGTCTCGTTGGGTTGCGTGTACATCGTGGTGAGTTCGCTGACGAAGCGATCTCCCACCAGCTGCATGCGCAGCGAAGCGTTGGGGAGCATTCCCTCCAGCATGTCGAGCGCTTCGGTGTCGCCGCCCTGCTCTTGCGCAAACTTGCGGAAGGACGGGGCGTAATCGGACAAGCGCAGCGTGCCCTGCACGATCGTCGCACCCGTAGGCGCACCGAAGTTCTTGAGCAGGCCGGCGTAAAATTGTTCCGCAGCCGTCTGCACGCGCGGATCGGCGAGACGCGCGCCAAAGGCCTCGGGCGTCGCGCGGCCGCCGCCGAGCACGAGCATGTTCTGCGCGCGCATCATCCAGACTTCGAGCCCGTCGAGCTCGCCCTCGGGCGCCGTCCACGACTGGAGCTCCGCTTGGATCCCCGACAGCTGAAACGGTCCGGAGCGCACGGCCTTCGCGCCGCTCTTCGTGAACATGCCGGCCAACGCGGTGCGCAATTCATCGAGCGCGACCTGGTTCTTGAACTCGATGACCGCCTGGAAACCGAGCAGGCTCATGTAATTCTCGGCGGAGGCTTCCGTCTCCTTGATCGTGATGTCGGCATCGTCGCCGCTGCCGCCGACCTTGCCGTCCGCACCGAGCGAGCGCAGCACGTACTTGCCGTCAGCTTCGACGCGGTACTCGTACGGGTGCTTCCACGGATCGGTGAGGGCCGCCGAATCGAGACCAAGAGCCGCAAGTTGTTTCGGCAAGGTCGAGGCGCTGGGTTGCGCCGCTCCTTGGTAGGCCTCGACCGCCGCATGAATGGCCGCAAGTTGCTCGCCGATCGTCGCGAGCCGGGCGGCACGCGGTGCGAAGTCCTCGAGTCCCTTGCGATCCACGTTGATCGAGAACGAGGCGCCTTGGATGCCTTCCATGTAGTGATGGATGCCGGCCATCGGATCCTTCGCAAACGCGGCAGGCATGCCCAGCTTGAGCAACGCTTCGGAGAGCATGCCGTCGACGTCGATGTCCGTGTCTTCGAACGCTCCGTAGAAGGCTTTTTGCACCTCGGCGTCGTGCATCATCGCCATCATCGGCGCTTTCTCGTAAGCGGCGAGGAGCTTGGTGACGTCGGGGACTTCGACCATCACCATTGCATCCGCCGGATGCAATCGCGCTTGGTTAGAGCCTTGCGGAAGGAGAGCGAGAGTGAGCAGCAGTCCGATCATGGTGGTCATCCGTCTTTGTGATTCTGCGTCGCCTAGAGTTGGGCGAATTGACGCAGTTTGGCTTCGTTTTTCTTGATCTCTTCGGCGAGCGCAAGCGCGGCCTTGGAGACTTCCTTGTTGGTCTTGAGTGCTTCCTTGAGCGCGCCGAGCTTCGCGAGCACTTCGGCGCACTTGCCGTCGAGCACGAACGCGACCATCAGGCCTGCCTCATTGATGAGCTTGCCCGAATTCTGGTTGTCGACTCCGATCTCGAACTTGAAAATCTTGTCGAGCGGATCGAGTCCGCCTTTGTTCGTGATGTTGGTGACCGACCACTCGCGCGTCTCGTTGGGATTGCCGCCGGCCTTGACCAGACTGTTGACCTGGTAGCGCTCGACGTAGGCAGCGGCTCCGAATCGGAACCATTCCGGGAGCTGCTTCTCGCCCCAGAAATTGTCGGCGTAGGAATTTGCGGAGTCCATGTCGCCCTTGAGCAGCTTGGCGAGCGCCTTCGGACTGGGATCGAGCGCCTCGGCGTACGACTGGCCCACCGCGTGTCGCAAGTACATGGGCCCGAAGCTGCGCTCCTTGTCGCTCGAGTCGTCCCAGTACGCGACGCCCGGCAACGTGCCGCCTGCGCTCGTGAAAGCAGCGAGCGCATCCGCCATGAACGCGCCGTGTATGGACGAGAGCGGACGCGCCTCGGGTGTTTGGATGTCGGTCTCGCCGCGCGCGAATCGCCCATACTGATCGCGCGTATTCAACACGACCACGGGCAGCGCTTGCGCAGGCGTCTTGCCGTAGATGCGCACGAGATCCTTGAAGGCGCGCTCGCACTCCAAGAGCGCCTGTTCGGAAACCTTGCGTGTGCAGGTCGAGTACAAGACGAAGCGCGGGTTGGTGATGGTCCACCAGTTCTCGACCTCGGAGTGATACTCGTTCGCTTCCTCGAGCGAGAGCCACTTGTCGCCACACTTCCAAAGTCCCTTGGCAATGTTCCCGGCCTCAGCAGGCGGGATCCAGCTCAGGTCCTGGCGCACCCAACCCTCTGCAATTTTCTTCTGCGACTCCAGATCGACCCACTTGCCTGCCGCATCCTTCGTCCAACCCTTCTGGATGAACGGGAGGTCGGCGGGATCGACGAGCGCTCCTTTGTAGACCACCTTGCCGGTGGCCTTGGCCTCGGCTTCGAGCTGCTTGCGCTTGAACTCCTCGAGCTTCTTCTCGCTGTCGTACCAGTTGCCCTCGAACTCGACGTGCCCGAGGAGTTTGTGAGCCTGAGCGTTGCCGGCGTCGAGTTTGAGGATCGCTCGCAGCGTGCTGCGCGATTCGGTCTTGAGCGCGTTCTTGTCGCACCACTCGTACAGGCTCCACAGCCGCTCGACGTTGCCTTCGGCTTCCTTCTTCCGCTTCTCGTATTCCGCCTTCGGATCCGCGGCAGGATCCTGGGCCGCCACAGGCGCAAAAACGCCTGAACGGCTCGCTTCCAGGGCCTGCTCGCGCAGATTCGGGGCTGCAATCAATAAGGTCGTGAAGATGAGTGCGTGCATGTCGTGCCTCTCAGGTAGATCGATGCGCTCGACTCCATCCACCCAGGCCCTCGCTCCGCTGGAACAGGGACTTGCCTGCGGGAATTCGTGCCTGCGTCTGTGCTCCGATCCCGATTGAGATCGTGCCGGGGAGACGCTTCGCGCAAATGATAATTGCGCACAGCATAGCGAGCGGGACAGGCCTGTCTTCGCTCGAGTAGGCCGAGAGGGGCAGGTCGATTCCATTGGACGCGGCCTGGATTGCGAAGACCGTGCCAAGTCAGCGAACTGACTTCTGTCGTAGTCTCATGATGAGTCTATGTACTATTCAAATATCCTGTATAGATGTAACAAGTTGCGTTCGGAGAGCCTTGCCGTGGTGGAGCCTGGCTGCAGCTTCTAGTCTGGCGATGGTACTCCGGCGTGGGCCAACACTGCCCATCGGCACATGCCCGGCTGCGCTGGCCAGTCTGCTTCGCCCGATTTCATCTGATTGTTTTGGGGGCGGGCGCGCGGCGCTTGTTGCATCCGGGGTGAAGGTTCCTACAATCACCCTTCGGCCTGGGTTTCAGGCGAAACTTCGCACATCCCGCTCCTTTTCGAGGGGCCCTTCGTCCGACATCGGCCACGCATGGCTCAGCACAAAGCCCCCACCGCCGTCACCGTTGCGCCGCTGCAGGAGAAATCCGGCGCGGGACTTTGGATCAGCCGCTACTGGATGCACGGCGCCATCGTAGTGCTTGCAATCGTCGCGTATATCGTCGTGCGCGACCGCAGGCAGAACCAGGCGATCGCTGCCCGCGATGGCAGTTGGGCCAAATTGAACGGCCGCCTGGACCGTGACCCGTCGACGGGCCTGTACAAGGGTGAGCCGGCCGCGCTCGCCGCCCTGGCGACGGAACTCAAGGACACCGTTGCCGGGGCATCCGCACGGTTTGCAGAAGTCGAGACTCGCATCCAAGCTCGCGACCACGCGGGAGCGCTCGCCGCGCTGGACGCACTTTCGCGCGAGCACCCCGACCACCCCTATGTGAAGGGCCTATATACGATCGACGGCCAGACCAAGACCCTCGTGGAAGCGCTCCGGCAGTCGATCGAGAGCATGAAGGCCTTCGGCGAATCTCACGCGGGGCTGTACGCGAATCCGACTCCGCCGGCCGACGCGCCGAAAGTGCGCCTCACCACCGATCAAGGTGTGATCGTCGTCGCGCTGTACACGCAACTGGCGCCAAGGCACTGCGAAAATTTCCTAAAGCTTTGCCGTGAAGGGTTTTACAGTACGACGAAGATTCACCGAGTCGTGCCAAACTTCATGATCCAGGGCGGTGACCCGAATTCGAAAGCCGGCGAACCCGCGACCTGGGGTCTTGGTGGACCGGGCTACAAGGTCGACGCAGAGCCCAGCGACCAGCTGTTCCACTTCGCCGGCGTCCTCGCCATGGCCAAGACGGGCGGGGATACCCAAAGCTCCGGAAGCCAGTTCTATATCACGGCGAGTCCGGCACACACTTTGGACGGACAGTACACGGTCTTCGGTACCGTAGTTGAAGGGATGGAAGTGGTCTTGAAGATCAATGCCGCCCCCGTCGAGCAGAACTCCGACCGCCCGGTCACGCCGGCGGTGATCACCAGCACTGAAGTGCTCTGACCCCAAGGCGGCGGCGACGGGCTCTTTCCACGGCGGCGCCTGCTGATCGTCTTCCGGGCCGGGCAGAATTGAAAGGCCCCTCCGGCGAGCTGGCTGTGCCGTGAATGGCCGGCGGCCGCATCTGGTGTGGCGTGAGCGGGCTCGCCCGCCTGGAGACGATGCCTGATCTTCGGGTGGAGTCCATCCGGGCTCCCGGCCCAAGCACGATCCACCACGCTGGAGTTCTTTCGGCGTGCTGCTAGAGCTTGTCCTTGGGGGCGAGCAGCTCGCAGAGACGATCAAGGTCTGAACGGTTGAAGTACTCGAGGACGATTCGCCCCCGGTAGCCCTCGCCGTTCTGAACCGTCGCCTTCGTAGCGAATTTCGCTCGCAGCCTCGCCTCGAGCTCTCGCAGCCACGGCGGATTCTCCGCCGCCGGAAGCTTGTCCGCGGAGTTCTTTCTGGGTGCGGCGCTGCTGGCCTCGCGAACCAGACGCTCGACCTCGCGAACGGACAGATCCTTGCGGACGGTCTCTTCGAGGATCGAGTTCAACTTCTCAACCTCGGTCAAGGCCAGCAGCGCCCTGGCGTGGCCCATGCTGATCAGGCCCTTGGCAAGCGCCTCTTGCCCATTGGCCGAAAGGTCGAGCAGTCTTAGATGGTTGGCCACGGTGGATCG
Organism: Planctomycetota bacterium; assembly: GCA_031388685.1. Lineage (GTDB taxonomy): Bacteria > Planctomycetota > UBA1135 > UBA1135 > JADJQU01. The sequence goes on along the minus strand of JANMRV010000337.1, from coordinate 1,196 downwards.
CTTGAGTCCGACCTTGGCCGCTACCGCATCTTGTGTCAGAGCCAGTTGATCCATCATTGCCTTGTAGCCATGGGCGCGCTCAAGGGGATCGAGGTCGCGTCGCTGGACGTTCTCGACAAGGGCGAGCTCGAGCATTTCCGCGTCGCCCACTCCCTCCTTGACGAGTGCGGGGATGCGCGAAAGCCCCGCAAGTCGCGACGCGCGCCAGCGCCGTTCCCCGGCTATGAGCTGGAAGCGACCGCCATCGAGCTTTCGGAGCACGATTGGCTGCAGCAGTCCGTGCTGGAGGATGCTGTCGCGCAGCTCCTCAAGGCCAAGTGCGTCCATGCTCTTTCTGGGCTGGAAGGGATTGGGCTCGATCAGGGTCAACTCCACTTCCGTGGGCTGACCTGAACTTTCGCGTTCGCCTAGTAGGGAGCTGAGCCCCTTGCCGAGTCGACGTTCCATAGGAGGAATCCTGCTGAGAGTTTGGAGTGTTCCACGTGGAACATTTGCGACACGCTCTGGAAGTGTTCCACGTGGAACAAGTCCAGCGTAGGCAAGTCCAGAGTCAGTTGTCGAGACCAAGTTGGAACAGAATGGCGGCTTTCTGATGCGAGTGGGCATACTGGACACCGCCCCCCCCTGCAGGTTAGGAGAGAACCATGCAAGTAATGGCACTGATGGCGTGGGCATGGCGCGAGTGGCGCCGATGCCCGCCCGCATGGCTGTGCCTCCTGCTTGCGGCGGCCACCGGTCCCATCTGCCTGCTTGCACTGCCTGACGGAATTGTAAGTCGTTGGATGCCGAGTGGCAATCAGATTGATTCTATTTGGTATTTATCTTCCTATTTAGGAGCAGTTTCGGGCCTCTTGCTGGCTGCCCGTGGCCAGGCGCTCTGGTCTGAGATTGGCCGCGCCGGCAAGGCTCGCCTAGCGATTGTCGGGCTCGCCGGGTTTGGCCTGGTTCACGGACTTGCTGCCCTAGGCGCCCTTCGCGCATTCGGATCCGTTGACTGGGCGCGGGGCCTGCCGGCGTTGTTGTGTGTCGGACATTGGGCTGCGCTGGGGGCATTCGTTCAGTGCACTGAACTGAGGCTCGGACCGAAGTGCATCCTCCTGAGTGCCTTGGGCTGGTGGATTCCCGCGCTGTTCGGGATCGCGCCTGAGTGGGATCGCCTGCGCTGGCTGCTTGGTCCTGCTCGTCACTTCGAGGCG